>JAFQNW010000113.1 GCA_017420875.1 Bacteroidaceae bacterium | reverse complement strand
TGTGCGTGTGCCGTTGATTTCGATGGTTCCCGAAGTGGGCGAGTCGAGCAAGCCCATGATGTTGAGCAAGGTGGACTTTCCGCATCCGGACGGGCCCATGATGCTGAGGAATTCGCCTTTCTGTACTTCGAGGTTCACATTTTCGAGTGCCTGTGTTTCAATTTCGTCTGTACGATAAATCTTGTTGATACCGGTTAGTTTAATCATTGTAGTCATAATGTTTCTTATTTTAATTGTTTATATTTTCGTTTTGCACCACAGAGTACACGGAGTTCCACAGAGTTTTGTTTTTTTGTATGTCAAGGAGAATTAAAAACTCCGTGAGACTCTGTGTCCTCTGTGGTGGACTTAAAATTTATTCATCCCTCAATGCATCCGCCGGGAGTATCCGCGAGGCACGGACAACAGGGATGAGTGTGCCTAGGAGCGATATGCCCAGCAGGATGGCGTAGGTTACCATCGATACGAGGCCGAAATGCTCATAGAAATTATTCATCCAGTATTTCTCGGACAAGATAGGGTATAGGCCTGATCCCATGGCTACGTACATACCTTTTACATGTGCATAGTGCAACAAGAGGGGGATGCTACACAGGAAAGCCAGGCTGACCAGCAACGTAGCTTCCATCAGGAATTGCTTGATGATGCGATGGCGGTTGGCACCCATGCTGCACATCACGCCGATTTCCTGACGACGGGCATCGCTCCGTATCCAGAAGGTGCCCAACATGCCCAGGAAGATGCAGAGCATGGCAAATCCGGACAGGATGTAGCTCAAACGAATCTTGTTATTGGGGCCTCGTAACTCATTGCATTCGTCTATAATCTCCTGAAAGCTCATGAAGTCGGAGAAATAAATGTTTCCCCGATTGAACTGCGGAGCCACTTCGCGAATAAAACGTTCGCGGAAAGTTTTCTCGTCTACCCCTGCCTTCAGCTTGAAGACAAAAGGATAACGCCATTGCATCCATGGGCTGGCCTCTATCTCACCTTCGTAATAGAGGCCCATCGGATAAGGTTGGGTAAAGTCAAAATGCTTGTAGTCCTGAAATACGCCGGCAATGACTCGTGAGGATGATGCTTCCTGACCGGTATAGATGGATCGGCCTACACAATCGGCCGTGCCAAAAAGTTCAAGAGCCAGATTTTCGGAAATGTAGATACCATTCAGTTCTTCGTTCGGAATGAGGTATTCGCCCGTACGTACATCCCTCATGCCGTAGGTGGCAAACGGGTTGCCTTCCTTCACAAATTGATACCATTGCATGTGCACAAAGTCCTTCTTTGCCACATCGGCCGTATCGCGGAATAGCTGTCCACCGCTCCAGTTTCCGCTACCCGGGAAACTGAGTTGGACGGGGATGGCCAAACTTTCCACCTCGGGCAAGTCGCGGATAAGGCGTGCCACATGGTTGTAGTGCTCCACTTTCAGCGAATCGTTTTTGGCGGCCTCGGCATCATATTTGCCATGTGTTTCTTCGTACATGTTAAGTTTCACTACATAGCGTCCCTCAATTTCATAACCGGATGGTATGTTCATGGTAGCCGTCAGCACGCAAACGGGGTCGACTACAATCCAAAGGAAGAAACTCACTATCAGCAGTTCGATGAATATCCAAGCGTTCATTCGTCGCTGATTCCAAATCTGATGAAATATAATCTTAAACATAGGTTCTTATCTTTTAGTGTGAATGGATTGTATGATGCTACGGCGTAATGCCCATGTGGTGGGAATCAGTGCCGAAATCAGATTCAGTAACACGCAGAACAAGAGGGCCGAACCGAACACTACGGGATTGAAAAGCATCTCGAAGGTTATTTCCATCGCTTGGTTGCGATTCGGGTTGAAGTCATCAAACAAGGTAAGTATCCAGTTGCTGGCTGTTTCGACAATCAGGTAAGAGAGCAACAGCCCTACCAATCCACCTGCCAAGGTGAGGAAAAGGTTTTCCCACAACACTTGCGAAAGAATCTGTCCGTTGGTAGCTCCGTATGCCTTGCGTACTCCCAACTCGGACATTCGGCTATCCATACGGTTCGAAATCATGCCGCTCAAGTTGAGGGCCGGAATGATGAGGAAGGCCAAAAGTATGTAGATATACTCATGAAGCAGTGACCAGACGGTGAAGTTCTCGTCGGCCCATCCGCCACGGAAGGTGCTCATCCAATAATCATCCGGCTGGCCGAAAAATTCGTGGTAATACTCCTTGTCCTGTTGGTTGTATTTGTTCATGATGTCCAGCACTTCGGCACGCAGGTCATCCTTATCGCTGCCTTCGGCCACCAGCAGATAATTGGAAATGGTTCCCATCAGCCCCATATCGGGGTTTTCGGTCACGGCTTGTGCATAGTGAGTAATGGGTATCCAGATGTCTCCGGCCGTTACCGGGGTGGCATTCGATACATCCTTCACCACTCCGCAAATGGTATATTCACGACCGTCAAGGTAGAGTTTTTCTCCCAACGGAGCCTGATTGGCAAACATTTGTTGTGCCAGGCTTTCGGATATGACTACAACGGGCGAGACAGCTTCCATCTCGTGAGCTTCGAAAGGGTGTCCGGCTATAAAGTCGAACGTAAAGACCCGCCAGAAGTCACCGTTCACCAACACATGGGGGACTTCAATCGTTTCCTTTCCTCCGATGCGGGATACTTGTTTCTTCTCTCCCCAACTGGGGATAACGGCTGCTACTGCCTCGGCATGTTTCAGGTTGGCCAACATTTTGTTTGTGAATGTCCAGGAAGTACCCATGTTTGTCGACCAGTTTCCTGCGTTGGCTTTGTTTATCCGCTTGGTTGTTCTGACGACTAGCGTTCGGTTGCGGTTGTGTTCCGGATAGATGGGAGCAAACTTCACGTAGAAGATGATGAAAAGTGTCATCACCAAGGCGATGGAAAGTCCCGTCCCTGCCACGTAGATGGACGTGAAAAGCTTGTTTTGCTTCATCATCGTCCAGGCTTGTTTGAAATATAGTTTAATCATACTTTTAGATTGAGAATGAATGTTGTTTCTAAAAATTTATTCGTCCCGCAAGGCATCCGCCGGGAGTATCCGCGATGCACGATTGACGGGAATGGCAGTGCCAATGATGGCCACGGCAAGCAACAACAAGTAAGTGATGAGGCTTACCATAAGGAAGTGAGGAATACTTTCTGTCCACCAATTGGTTATCAAATTTTCCACAAGATTAGGGGAAATAGTACTTCCGCCATACATGCCATTGACCTTAGCCACATGTGCCAAAGCAGGCAGAATACACACAAAGGCCATGCTTACCAATAATGTTGCTTCACCATAAAATTGGAAACGGATTGTCCCGATGGAAGCTCCCAAGCTACGCATCAGGCCTATTTCCTGACGACGTGCATTGCAGCGTACCCAAAACGTTCCTACCATACCCAAGAAGATGCAGAGCAAGGCAAAAGTTGCCAACGAGTATTGCAAACGCAATTTGTTGTAAACGCCCCTCATTTCAGCATTGGCTTGTCGTGCCTCTTTAAATGGTTGAAAACCGTTGAAGTAGAAGTTAGCTGTCTGCATATGGGGAGCCACTTCGGTTCTGAAACGTGTATTGAAAGCGTCAAAGTCCACTCCTTCTTTTAGTCGGAAAATAATCGCATTGCCCAGATGAAGGTTTTCCGGCTTCCAAAACCATACGGTAGGAGAAACCTTGATAGACAGGTTGTAATAGTTTTCAAAGTCGCGATGCTTCAAATCCTTGAATACACCTCCAACTTCGAATCCTTTCTTTTGTCCATCATATACTTGCCTGCCTGCTACGTTCGTTGTACCAAAGAGTTCCAAAGCCAAGTGTTCGGACAAGTAACATCTGACCTTCGCATGGGCATCTTCGGGTAAAACCAAATCCTTACCGGTATGAACATCCTTAATGCCATAGGTACGGAAAATATCACTCCCCTCATCGGTAAAGGTTTCATAATGCTGTACGTGTACATGCCTATCTGCCGTAACCGAAGCTGTATCAGGATAAAACTCGTTGCCATTCCATGAACCGGCATTAGGGAAAGAAGCATTATTCACAATACATATAGATTCTACTTCGGGACAATCCTTCACTAAACGGGCTAATCGTAAATAGCCCTCCTTTATTTGGTCGCCGGAAATGGTTGTGTCACGCATTGCGTGGCCGGGCATATAGGCACCGACATTCAAGATATAACGGTCTTCTTCTTCATAGCCTTTCGGCATGAGGTGGCGGGTTGTGAGTACATAAACCGGATCGACAACGGTCCAAAGGAAAAATCCGGCAATGATTAATTCGAGGAATATCCAGCCGTTTGTGCGACGCTGGTTCCAAATTTGTTTAAATATTGTTTTTATCATAATCGTTATCGCTTGGATTGTATGGATTGAATAATAGGGCGATGAAGGGCTATCATGGTGGGCACCAAAGCCGAAATGACATTGAGCAATACACAGAGGGTAAACACGATACCGAACAATGTAGGATTGAACAACATCTCGGCGGTAAGGTTACTAGGAATCAGACTAGGCTCTGTATATCCTTCGGTAAATAGATGAAGTACCCATTTCCCACCAGTCAGGGCAATAAGGTAAGCAATGGCCAGTCCCAACAAGCCACCGATAAAAGTTAGCAAAAGATTCTCGCATAATACTTGCGATAACAATCCTTTATTGTTGGCTCCGTATGCTTTGCGAACGCCCAACTCACTCATACGTTCGTCCATGCGGGAAGAAATCATGCCACACAAATTCATGGCCGGAATAAAAAGCATGGCACAAAGCATGTAGAGCAAATTTCGGATGACAGCTGTTATATCAGGTTCCCTTTGTGCATCGTTCCGAAAAGTACTTAACCACCAATCATCGGGTTGCCCGTTCAAGTGGTGGGTAAACCTTTTGTCTTCTTGGTTATGACGGTTGAATACATCTTCTACTTCTGCTTTCAAAGCTTCTTTATCAGTTGCAGTAGGAGCAGTCATGTAAATGCTGGCAATTCCGGTTAATATTGGATTATTAGGGTTCGGACGATTATCTTCATCAAAAAAGATAGGCACATAGATGTTCGCAGCTGTATCTGGGGTAGCATTCGAAACATCTGCCACTACACCGCACACTTTCATGTCATTACCGTTGCATTTGATGTACTTCCCTACAACATCCGTCGTGGCGAAAAGCTGTTTGGCTATGCTTTCGGTTAGAATCACTACGGGCAAGTTGGAGTTTACTTCGACCTCAGTGAAAGGACGTCCATTCAAGAAACGGAACGTAAAGACATCCCAAAAACCAGCGTCTACCATACCTACACATATTATCTTTTGTTCGTTAGTTTCTGGTATGGTGATGGTTATCGGGTTCCACGAACCGTTATGAATGAAAGCGGCTCCTATCTTATCAAGGTGTGGAAGTCCTCTTAGCATCTCCACCACTTTGTAAGATACTAAAGAACTGACGTTATTATTCTCAAAGGATGCATGCATGTATTTTAGTACCAATGTTCGGTCACGATTATACTCCGGATAGATAGGAGCAAACTTTACATAATAGATAATAAACAGCACCATGGTAAAGGCGATAGCCAATCCCGTCCCCGCCACGTAGATGGACGTGAAGAGCTTGTTCTGCTTCATCATCGTCCAGGCTTGTTTGAAATATAGTTTAATCATATTTTAATGAGAATGAATGTTGTTTCTTAATTTAATCGACTTTCACTTTATTCTTGTTCTTGAAGCTACTCATGTCACTCACGACGACTTGATCGCCCGGCTGAAGTCCACTCACCACTTCCACGTACTCAAAGTTCGAATCGCCCAACTTCACTTTACGCTTCACCAACTGGTCTTCACTATCGAGCACAAAGAGTTCGTAATCGCCCCGACCCACGTAATACGAGGCGTTAGCCAGACGCATCACGTCTTCCTTCACGGCATTCATCACATAGACATCGGTTTTGAGGCCTGAACGCAGACGCTTGTGGCTATCGTTATTCAGCTGGACACTGAACGAGATTACACCATTCTTGGAGAGAGGGGTAACACTACTCACCACACCTTCCAGTTTCTCGCTTCCTATCTTCACAATGACCTTGCCCCCGGCAGCTACCCGGTCGCCATACGTGTCGGCTATCTCGCCTTCTACCTTGAAGTGGCTCAAATCGGACACTACGGCTATCTGTTCACCTTTGGCTACTTGTGCTCCCACCTGATTGTTGACATAGGTTAGGATGGCCTTGCGAGGCGAACCTACCTGAGCATCGTCGAGGGTGCGTTTCATCTCGGCCAAGCCTTTGGAGAAGATGTTGAACTCGAGTTCCTTTACTTTCAAGTCGGCTGCCTTTACTTTCTTCTCGTTTTCGTATTGTTGCTGAAGTTGCTCCAACTCCAACATTCCTTTATTATATGCCAGCTCTGCTTGACGCACCTTGTCGGTAGTGCCTGAGCCGATGCTATCCAGATAGCGTTCGTTGCGAAGCTCCACTTGCTTGCGGTTTAGTTCCATGGCACTGACCTTGACGTTCATACTTAGGTTACTGAGGAAGGTCTCGTTGTTCACCTTGAGCTGTTCGAGCTGGTAGCGACGCATCTGTTCCTCATCAAGGAGCTTGCGATATTCGGTCTCGGTGCTCTGCAAGTCGAGCTTCAGGATGGGTGTGCCTACATCGACACTATCTCCGCCCTTGCGATACACTTCGACAATGCGGGTGTTGATGGGCGAGTTGATGATTTCCTCGAATGCCGGTACTACCTTGCCCGATGCACTGACACTGACTTCGATGAGCCCCTTGTCGACGGTAGAAAGTACAAGGTCTTTCAGCTTGACGCTACTTTGCATAAACGAGATGAGGATTGTGATACAAATGACGATGCTTGTAGCGATGCCACCGTATTTCATGATTCGCTTGTTTCGTTCTTTTTGGCGAATTTCTTTAGGTATTTCTCTATCCATATAATAATTGTTTTATTTGCGTACATTTATCACTCTGTTTAGGACAAAAAGCGTGCCAAGCTGTTAAGTCGTTGAAAATCAATTAAGCAATTGAAAATGGGAGTGTCCGA
>JAFQNW010000112.1 GCA_017420875.1 Bacteroidaceae bacterium | reverse complement strand
GTGAGGTTCAAGAAACCCTTCACCGCATTGTAGTTCGAAACGAGTTCGGGAGCATTTTGCTTCAAGTATTCACCAATTTCCTGAGCGGTCTGTTCAGGACCCTTCTTGCTCATCTTCAAGAACGGGAACACCACAAGCGTTAAGTGACCTTCAAATTCCTTCTTGGTCTTTTGGAGTTGCACCATCTTTTCAGGCACTTCCTGACCATAAAGTGTATTCAATGCCGCAATCACGGTTGCGGTCAGTTTTTGTTCAATATTCATATTTATAAGTACTTATTTTCAATTGAGTTGCAAAGATAGAAGTTTTAGCTTAAATAGCCTTTATTCTTCCCTCGAAAAATCGATGGCCCGGTTGATATAATCCAAGAACGGCTTGGTGGTAGCAAATTTGGCGGCAATCCGCTTGGCTAAGTCTTCACCTTCCCAAAAGTCATCGCCCGGCAAACTAGTCAAGCAGAAATACTTCAAACGAAGATATTCGGAGTAAGGGGCATCGGCAGGAAAGCCCTTCGGGTTACGCTTCAAGGCTCCTTCCTTTTCCAGATAGAAAGAAGCATCGGCTTGCCTCACCACCCGTTCGAAATCTCCGTCCCCATTCACAATGTCCTCGCGAAGAATTTTCAGCACCTCGGGGTCGCAACAATAATCACCTGCTGCTAGCATGTGACAATACGGATATTCCTCTCCACCACCTGTACTGATGTGGAAATAATATCCCGAGTTGCCCGATTTCTTCCCACCTTTGGCAAGAAAGGCCCCGAAATGACATTTGTACGGACTCTTGTCGGCCGAGAAACGAACATCCCGATAGATTCGGAAGGTACAATCCTTGGGGGTAAGCGTAGCAAGGTCAGGATCGAAAACGGATACTTCGCGAATCACTTCTTCGACCAGTTCATGAAAACGGTCCTGATGTTTCAAGAACTCCGCCTTATGGGCATTGAACCATTCACGATTGTTGTTGCATTGCAGCTGACGAAGGAATTCGATGATTGCTTTCATACTTCATTACTCTTTTCAAAGACAAAACAAAAATAACTCTTTTTATCCAAATATTCCGTATTTAATTGTTATTTTATGGCGGAAACATACCTTGAAAACATCAGTAGCTTTGTTAGAAACTTCCAAACATGCAGAAGAAAAATCAAACGGATGAAGATGAAAAAGTTAATCATAAGTTGTGATTGAGGAATCAAAACTTATGTTTCTGGAATCAAAACTTATGATTGGCGAATCATAACTTATGATTAACTTTTCAAACAAGAAGTTTAGGATTATTCATCAGCAACAGACTGGTTTTTTATGCTGAAGAAAGTCTGTTTATTCCACTGGATTCATCCGCTTGCTACGATAAATAGAGAGCAGTGACAAATATTTCATTCTCAAGCTCAAATTGCCTGCTTTGAGAAAGTAAATGTCCACTAAAAAAGGGAGAAAACGTTTGTTTTCTCCCTTTTCATCGCATATTTGGTTGTACTGACTACTTCTTCTTCAAATCCTCCGGAGCCACCAACTTATAAAGCTTGTCGCTCGGACGAATCTTTTCATCTACCTTGAACGATACACGTTGGCCTTTCTTTACTTCATCAACAGGTTTCAAATCCACGCGAGCCTCATCGAGTGTCAAGAACAAAGCACCAGTAGTAGGACCAGTTATCAAGAGTTTGTCGCCCACCTTCATTTCGGCTGCTTCTACCAAGAACTCGGCTACGCCGATGTTGGAGAAATAACGGATGCCTTTACCTACATAGACCTTGCGTTCGGTAGCTTCCGAACCATAGTTGCGGCTCCATTCACCCAAACGCTGACCCAAATAATAACCATTCCAGAATCCACGGTTGAAGACGGTCTTCAAGCGAGTGTCCCATGCTTCCTTCTTTTCGTCGGTGAAAGTGCCTTCCAAGTACGAACGGATAGCTTCCTTGTAACATTCCACCACCGTACGGACGTACTCAGGACCACGGGCACGACCTTCAATCTTAAACACCCGCACACCAGCTTCTATCATCTCGTCCATGAAATGGATAGTCTTCAAGTCCTTGGGCGACATGATGTATTTGTTGTCCACTTCAAGTTCGATTTCACTATCCTTGTCACGCACTTCGTAGGCACGACGACAAATCTGCATACAAGCACCCCGATTGGCCGATGCATTCATTTCATGCAAACTCAAATAGCATTTACCCGATACCGCCATGCAAAGTGCACCATGACAGAACATCTCAATGCGAATCAATTCCCCCTTTGGACCCTTGATTTGTTCCTTCTGAATCACGTCATAGATTTCACGCACCTGCTTCAAGTTAAGTTCACGAGCCAGCACCACCACATCGGCAAAACGGGCATAGAACTTCAAAGCCTCCGCATTACTGATATTCAATTGAGTAGAAAGATGCACTTCCTGTCCCACTTCATTACAATAAGACATTACCGCCACATCGGCCGCAATCACCGCACTGATACCGGCTTCCTTTGCCGCATCTACGATGGTACGCATCAACTTCACGTCCTCATCATAAATGATGGTATTGATGGTGAGATAACTCTTAATATCATGCTCATCGCAAATCTGTGCGATTTCACGCAAGTCGTTAATGGTGAACGTACTAGCCGAACGAGCGCGCATGTTCAAACTTTCAATGCCAAAATAAATGGAATCGGCACCTGCCTGAATGGCTGCCGCCAACGACTCACGCGAGCCGACAGGAGCCATGATTTCAAAGTCTTTTATATCGTACATAAAACGTTTTGTTGAAGTTGTGTACAAAGGTAGCGGTTTTTTCTGTATTTTTGTAGCGGAATAGAAAGCAATTAATTTTATTAGGCACGGATTTCACGGATTTTAAATATGTAAACATCCACAAAAAACCGTGTTAATCCGTGTAATCCGTGCCTAAAAATGATGACCACAATGAATATCAGAAATATAGACTTAGGCGAGCAACCCGTTGTGTTGGCTCCGATGGAAGACGTGACCGACCCGGCCTTCCGCTTGATGTGCAAGCGGTTTGGAGCGGATATGGTTTATACCGAATTCGTTTCGGCTGATGCCTTGATCCGCTCGGTGAACAAGACCATGGCGAAACTGAACATCGACGAACAAGAACGACCGGTGGCCATTCAGATATATGGCAAGGACGTCCCAACTATGGTTGAGGCTGCCAAGATTGTAGAAGAAGCCAAGCCTGATATTCTTGATTTGAACTTTGGTTGCCCCGTAAAGCGAGTAGCCGGCAAGGGAGCAGGTGCAGGAATGTTACAGAATATCCCTTTGATGCTGGAAATCACCAAAGCAGTGGTGAATGCGGTGAAGATTCCCGTAACCGTGAAGACACGCCTTGGATGGGATCATGACCATCGCATCATTGTTGACCTTGCAGAGCAATTACAAGATTGTGGTATCGAGGCATTGACCGTTCATGGACGTACTCGTGCCCAGATGTACACCGGCGAAGCCGATTGGACACTGATAGGCGACATCAAGAAGAATCCTCGCATTCACATCCCGATTATCGGAAATGGCGATGTGACTTCCCCTCAACGAGCCAAGGAGTGTTTCGACAAGTATGGGGTAGATGGCATCATGATTGGCCGTGCCAGCTTCGGACGTCCCTGGATCTTCAAGGAAGTAAAGCATTATCTGGAAACCGGCGAAGAGCTTCCCCCATTGTCTTTCGACTGGAAAATGGAAACCCTCCGCCAGCAAGTGTTAGATAGTGTAAAGTTATTAGACGAACGCCGAGGCATCCTTCATGTGCGTCGTCACTTGGCCAATTCGCCGATGTTCAAGGGCATTCCTAACTTCAAGGAAACCCGTATCAACATGCTTCGTGCCGAGACGGTGAAGGACCTTTTCAGCATCCTAGATTATATTAAAGGGAATTACGCCATTTGAGTTATGAGTTATGAATTATGAGTTTCCTCCGGATGGGGACTCACAACTCAAAATTCACAACTCATAATTCTTTCAATCTATTTTATTCAACCCTTTCTTCGGGTGATAGTCGATGTGTTTGGGGTCTCCTTTATAATTCACACTTCCGCTACTGGAAGTGGTTGCATTCAATGATTCAGCCACCTGACAAGTCACATCACCTGAAGAGCTAGCTTTGGCCGTTACGACATCCGCCTTTAAATCCCTGGCCTCTACATCACCACTACTGGAGGCCGAGAATTTAGCCGAACGACATACACCCGTCAAAATCACATCACCCGAAGAACTGGCTTCACCGTTTACCGACTCTGCCTTCAAATTCTTGATTTCAACATCTCCCGAGCTGCTCGCATCGGCTTCTAGAAGAGTACATTTTACCTGGTTCAAAACGACATCACCACTACTGGAAGCTTTTGCCACTAGCTCATCACATGCCACATCATTCCCTACAATATCACCACTACTGGACGAATTCATGACAACCTGGCCCGTTGTTCGCAAGCCGTTCCCCAAAATAACATCCCCACTACTGGATGCCCGCAAGACATGAATTGCCGGTGCCGATACTCGAACTTCTGTTTTGTGCTTCCCGATGATGTTAATACCGCTATGGGGATTTTCCGGATCATAGAACTTGACGTTCAACACTCCATCTTTCACCTTCACCTGAACAAACTCAATCAAATTATCAGGTGCAAAGATTTCGACATCCTGTTCGCTTGACGTTTGGGTATAAACTACATCGATAGAAGTAGCAGTAGAGATACCATCAAACTGATTTACATTAACTTTCTTGGTCACATAGTTTTTACTTGGTCGAATACTTTCTGCAGATACCATACAAGAAGTAAATATCGAGGCAATCAGGCCCATCAATAGCATGTTCTTTTTCATAATTATCTTGAATTTTGTGTTTATTTTCTTATTAGACGTAAAAAAAGCACCAAACGTTGCAACGAATGGTGCTTTTTTTTAGAGAATATTTTCTTATCGATTCAAAACCAAGCGGAAATCTCTGGATGCAAACCAGCGTTTGTACATCCATGTAGAGAATATGTAAATACCTATTGCTGAAATCCAGCCCGCAAACACATCAATCAGATAATGAGCTTGAATGTACACCGTAGCACAACATAGCAGCACATAGAAAGGTGCCAAGAAATAGCATAACTTCCTGTTGACACGCCATGCCATAATCATAGATATCGTAGAAATGCCGACATGCGAACTCGGGAAAGCAGCCGTAGGACGCTCACCCACTTCTTGAGAGGCCTCTACCAAATCAAAGAAATATCCTTGCTCAAATCCAGGGCCAGGCAAAAGGATTGCATTGTGATTGAAATAATCTCCGATAGAAAGGAAATTCTGGGCGATGACATTATCCATCCCAATAGCAGGAAAATAGAACTGAGGACCTGCCACAGGAATAAAAATATAAATCAAATAATAGATGAAGAAAGAGGTGACCATTACAAAAGACACCTTTTCGAACCATTCAAAGCGGAAGATGAAGTAATAGATAACAACCACCGCAATCATCGGATAATAAGCAAAATACCCCATGTTGAACGGTTCGCTGAACCACATACTAGGACATAACTGGGCAAATTCTACCGCAGGCTGACAATGGAATAAGGCTTGTTCGGCCGAGGCGAAAAGATGGTCAAGATTCGGGAAAAGCCGATTGAACTCGAATGTATCAGGATACCAATAAACAAGGAAAGACATTTGCACCGCCATGCGGATGAAAGCCGAAAGACGACATGGGTACTTCTGATACAAAAATATCAACGCAAATGTAATGATGACGATTCCTAAACGCTCTACCAGCATGGTAACCGGATGGTCCATACGCGAGAACAACAACACAATCAGCAACGTTGTGATTGCATTGTATATCAAGCTGATGCGTTCTACCGCAAACAAGCCTTTTGAAGCCTCTACTTTTTTAAACCAATCTAAAGCCATCCTTCTTTCTTATACCAAGCCATGGTTTCTGCCACTCCTTTTTCGAGCAAATATTCAGGGCTGAAGCCCAGTTCGTCAACTAAAGGAGAAATGTCGCATCGCCAATTGCGTTGTTTCATGATGTTATACTTATCTCTATTCAGTGTACTGGTCTTACCGACACACTTTGCCCCAAACTCGGCTAATATGGATATACCTTTTAACAAAATCAAGGGACACTTGATGCGTAAAAGCCAAGGATTCCCTAATTCTTTCTGTATCAAATCCGAGAAAGTGCGGCTTTCGTACACCTGACCGTCACTCACAAAATAAACCCGACGGGCGGCTTCCGGCTTAACTCCAAGATAAACCGCCTGCACCAAGTCCTTCACATAAATAAAGGTGATGTCCTGACGTTTGAAGCCTGCGGCAAAATCCACATGTTGCTTGATGCTTTGAGCCATTAAGAAATAGTCGCGTTCGCGAGGGCCATATACTCCTGTAGGACGGTAAATCACATACGGGAAATCTGTCAAGGACTGGAGGTATTTTTCCGATTTCAGCTTACTTATACCGTATGCCGTATTGGGTTGAGCCTCATCTTTTTCACTGATAGGCTGATAGGTGTCTTCGTGAATAGGGCCGAAGATGCTCAACGAACTAATGTACATGAAGCGTTCGGGAACCATATCGAGTTCCTTCAATGTTTCCACAAAATGTACAGTTGCCTGATAGTTTCCTTTATCGAAGTCTTCTTTATGTAGACATTTGGTAACCCCTGCACAATGAATGATGTAATCCCAACCATCGTGTTCCTGTTTGTGCATGGCCAATTGAGATTTCAGTTTCTCCTTGTTTCCGAAATCCAATTCGGCAAAACGGATACGCTGGTCTTGAAGATATTTCCGGCTACTAGTGCGACGGATACCTGCCCATGTGTGCATACCCCGCTCCAAGCCGCCCTCGACCAAGAAACTGCCGATGAAACCACTGGCACCTGTAACCAATACTTTTTTCCCTTCCATTCCTTTATTTTAAAAATAAAGTGCAAAGATACAGGAAAATAGCATTGGAATGGTATAAAAAAGGCGGAATTTGTTGTAAATTCCGCCTTTAGTTTACTTATCGGCCAATAAAACCATCCATTTGCGGAAGACGCTTACGGATGAAGTTCTTGACGATTGCCACTTCGCCTTCGTAAGAGCCGGATGCTTGCGGATTTTCGTGTACTCTTTCGCTCAAGATATTCCAACGTAGGAAGTTCAACTTTTGCGATTCGTTCAAAAGTTCGGCCGTTTTGTCCACGAATTCCAAAAGAGAAGTCTCGTCAAGACCCTTTGTAGTACGAGCCTCACTCCACAATTCTAACAAGCGTTGACTGGCTCCTTTGTCGTCCTTCACAATACGGCTCACTAGATCACGCATAGCTTCACTGGCTACAGAACCTTTGGTTGCAAAGATGTAGTCGGTATGGGCCGCAATAGGATATGTGCGTTGGTCATTATCAAAAGCAATGTCGAAGTCCCATACCGGGCCTGTAAAGAACTTGTCGCTATCGCGGTCTTTGGTCATGTATACACTCCAATATGTATCGGTGTTTCCGCTCATTTCGCCCACCAGGAAGTGTTTCAAGAAACTATCCAAATCCAGATATTGGCGATACCCTGTTTCGGGGTCATCAAAGTTGCTAGCGAATACGGCATTCTCCATTTTGTTGAAATAATCCGTAATGTATCGTGTTTGTGCACTCACAATGTCTTCATCGTCGGGCGACTTGATTGTAACCGGTGTACCTAGTGTGGAATAAAAATGTGAAGCTTCGCTCGATGCATAAGCATCAACTTCAATCAAATAACCTCCACTCAATTCGGGCAGGGCCACGTCTTCGGGTTCCATTTCGGTGATGTTCACCCGGTTCTTGTTTACTTCTATCTGATCGCAAAGCTGATAGCAACCGCGATATTCTCCATTCAACACCACATCAACGGGTTGGCAATAAGGGGTATAGGCCAAACCCAAACGTTTGCTGAGTTCGAACGCGAGGATGTTTCGCATCAACGTCTTGTCACCATAATTATTAATCAACGTCCATTTTTTTGCTTTAGCGGGTGCATCCAGCAATTGTTGTTTCTCATCAAACTTCAACCGATAAGGCTTTTTGGGGAATTGCCAGCTAGCATTGCCTCGACCACGTACTCCGGTATCCTTGGTTTCCAGAATTTTCTTTCCTTCTTCCGATATGATATATACAACGGACGAAAGTTCATCTTCCTTGGAGGTGACCTCTTCTGCCCCTTCTGTATTGATAACCACCGTAGGCAGGTTGGTTATTTGATAGAATTGCGAATCGTCTCCTTCACCCTTTTCTCCATAAAAGGCTAATTCGGCCAAATTGCATCGCACATCACTCGGACTTACATAACGTACATAGCGGAAGCCACGCGAGCAATGAACCTCGGCATATGTCATCTGATTTTCCACCCCTTCGTCCTTGATGAGGTGGATAGGAATGGCATCGCTGAAATCCGATTGGTTGGCCCCTTCAATGATGGCCAGCTGTACGCGTTTCTTTTGACCGATTCTTGGCGAGTAGGCTATCTTGTTGATGACATGTTTTTCGCCCAAGTCCAAGCCAACCCATGTGCCCGAACGGTCATAGGAAGCAAAGTAAGTAGTATAGTCTCCATCGAACACATTACCGATGGTATTCACTCTATCGCTCTTGGCATTGTTGTTATCGTAATCCACCGCCCATTTCGTACCGATAATCTTGCCATCCAAGGATCCGTTCTTGACGGTAGCCTCAGGCAAAGGCGTAGAAGGAGTTTCAGGAGTAACCGGCGGTAAGCTAGAAGAATCATCCGAACAAGCTGTCATCAAAGCTGACAATAAAAAAATGGATAG
>JAFQNW010000111.1 GCA_017420875.1 Bacteroidaceae bacterium | reverse complement strand
TTGACTTAAATGTTGAGGTTAAACCACGTAAACCAAGATAGGCTCCGGCAAGTCCAGCCGCTTGTTTGAGAACGCCATTAAAGGTTTTGGCCGTTTCATTTATGACTTTCAGATTGTCATTGGCAGGTGTGATGACATTTGTAATCTGCCGAAAAGCCTTTGTGCCGTCCGTCCCAATGGACTTAAACTCCTGACGGACTTTATCACCGCCAACTGCCTCAAGTCTGATGGATAGTTTCTTTGCTGCTCCCATGTATTCCTTCTTTCATGCCATGTATGGCTGTGGGTAAGAGTTCTGTCATTATTGCCATATCAAATCCAAGGTTTTGAGCAATTTCAAAAGCCGTTTTTAGGTCAGGCTCGGAGAGTTTAAGCAAAACTTCCCAAGCCTGATAACCTTCCGCTGTTTTTAAGCTTGTTTCGACGTATCGGCACTTGTGGATTGGGCAGTTTGTTTTTTCGCCACATCCTTGGCAGTAGGTTCGTCCGTCTCCGAAGTGCCATTTTGAGCGGACGTAAAGGCGTTTTTTTCGGCCTCTAAAATCTCCTGAATGCCACAGTATTGTTGACGGAAGTTCTCTGCCACCACCCAAAAGTTTGAAAAGAGTTCTTCAATCTTTTCAGGTGTAAGCGGTGCTTTTTCATCACTTTCTGCTTCCAAAACACCGTCCCATTCTATGATGCCGGCCAACGCTAAACCGAGGATTAGGTTCTGATCGGCGAAGGCTTCACGTTTTGAAACATCTTCCAAATTCGGAATGGACGGATCTATGATACCGTTTTCTTTATTGCTTTTGTAAAGTTTCGCTGTTTCAGATACTCGGTTGTTCATGAAGGCTTTAGCTTCGTAAAACACAGCTGAAGTACAAGGTTTTACTTTAACCTTTACACCGGAGCCGAGTTCTAACCAGTAAGGTTCTTTTTGAATTTTAAGTTTTAACATTAGTATGCCTCCACATCATTAACGAGTGAAACAGTAATCATTTTGCCGAGTGTCGGTTCTTTAGCTCCTTGAAAACCATAGGAACACTCAACACCGCCCGGACCGTTAACCGAACGTTTCGGTTTGGGCAGATAAACCTCATGACAGGTTATGACCAGTTTTTGAGTGTCTGAAATTTGATAGCCGAGTTCTAAATCAACCGGAGTACCGGCACGAGCCTTATCCATTAAGGCATTGTCACAATACCTGACCGAAATCGAACCGGACAAATAGGCAACGCCCAAGTCAATGGCTTCTACTTTTCCGTCATTTCGGATTGTTTCAATCTTTTCAAGGTTATTTGAGTAAGTAACGCTTGCCGATGTAATATTGGCCAATGCTTTACCTTCAGACTTGATGAAGCCTTGGAATTGAGAAAAACGGGTGTAAGAAAGCACATCGGGACTTGCCGCAATAGTTGTGTTTGAGGCTGTTTCACCTTGGGCCAATAAGGACACCGTTACTTGGGCTTCACCGGATCGGGCGAAGTTAAAGGCGATGCTGTCAGCCTTGACACCCAAGAAACGAATAAACTCCGGTACTTCGGGTAAGCCAACTTCTAACGTATAACTGGGCAGAGAAACCTTGCCACTTTCAAATGTATGCGTAAAAGCACTACCATCTTCGGCTGTTGTTGGTGTCCCAAAGATAGCCTTGAGCCAAATACAGTTGTTTCTTAAATCCACCGGTACCGCCAGTTCGCCACCAACGTTGATGACATCTTGAAAAGGTGTTGTCGGGTCTCGACCCAATCCCAACACGTTAGATGAAATCAAACCTTGCTCACTATCTATGGTGCTTGATGCAAACGGCACTTGCGTGTATTTACCGTCCGAAAGTGTGCCGTAGGTACTTTCTTCAGCAATTAATAATTTGGCATTCCAGCCATAAGCTCTAGCCATCTTTGATTTCCTTTCGTTTTCATAGAGTTTGATTTTAAATTTTTATAAAAATCCACGTAATTGAACCGGTATTGCTAATTTCCTCACTAACAACGTTCGTCAATAAGCAATTACCTCGTTCAGTTTCATTTTAATGCGTTTGTTGTTGAATACTGTAAAACCACTGGGATAACAGCCGCCTTAATTAACGGAGCACCTTCTATATACTCCTCAATAATTTCGGGCGGTTTGGGATAAATAAAGTCCGTCAAACCGGTCAGGTTTACATCTGATGAGAGCAACTCACCAATTTTTTCGAGTAGTTCATCCAAGAGTTTATCTCTGTCTTCGGATTTAACCGCTTGGACAATGACCTCGACTTCGGCCTCATGATTAAATAGGCAAATCGGTGGAGACAGAAGTATTTCCGGAACACCTTGTTTGCCGTCTCGCATAATCACAAGCCCTGATGCTGGTATTTTTTGAGGAGCAATTTCGTTCCTTTTAACCACAACATCTAGTGTTTTAAGCCTTGCAAATAAGGCATTTAGTATCATTTCTCGTTTAGTCATCTTCACTCCAATTCTGAACGATGAGTGACGGGACTTTTTCCTGCCACTTTTTGCTTTCTGTTTCAAAGTTGATGATTTTGGGCATCTTGACCTGAGGGACAAGAATAAAGGTGATGATCGTCTTTTTCCGTTGTTCATGAACCAAGAACGAAGCACCTCGTGAACGATAAACGAACCGAAGTCGGACACCTTTAGACCTTTCATAAAGTGCCGGTGTCATCCGTTTTCCGTAGGCTCTTTTTTTAATTGCCGTTGTTGGGACGGCAAGCCAAAAGCCATTGGGCGAGCGAATGACACTTGCAAATTCAAAGCCTTCCATTATTTTGGGTGCTTTGGTATAAACGACACCTGCGGCAGAGATACTTTTCTTAGATTTAGGATAAGTATCGCCACGCCAAGTATTGGCCAACCGATTACCTAAACCGGCGGATTTGATTTGATTTCTTATCGTGGTTTTTAGCCCATCGGTCGCTTGCCTGATGCCGTTTGTGACAGCTTCAGCCCCCGACCGATAATGCTCTTCCATATATTCTTCCAAGTTTCCCTCTAATGCCGCTTTTAGTCGCATGATACCTCCGCACGCCACACAAGTCGGTGTTGTTCTCGTCTTGGGTCTGACATAATACGATATGTCGCACCGCCACATTCAAATGTGTCGCCAACGGCCAAATCAGGTGCATCAGAAACCCTTACTCTGATTAAAGTTGTGGGAGAAATGGTATTCGCAAAACCAACTTCTCCCATTTCATCAGGTGCAAAGACTAAGATCGGAACGGTCCTGCCGTTATACTCCGCCGGTTGCCCCAGTCTCAGGAACAGACTGTCCACCGCTTTGTTTATCATCGGGTTTATTGTCATTGTTTGCTCCTTGCTTTTCTTCAGGTTTTACTTGAGGTTTTTGTGGTGGCGTTTGAGGTGCCGGAGACTTTTTAATTCTTTCGGCAAACCCTAAAGATATCAAACGTTTTGCTTCCTCATCAGAAACTTCACACTCTTGCCCAGGAGCGAACTCCTGAGCTTTTCCAACCACAAGCGTAATTAACGCCTTTACTTTTACTGCCATGAAAACCTCCTAGCCAATGGTTGCACACAATACCGCATTCGGACGGTATGGAACGACTAATGGTGCTGACTGCAACAATAACCAACGAACGGAAGGATCTTCTTCCAACCAGGACTTGGTAAAGTAACGAGTAGCCGTCCAGTTGGCTTTTTCATCATGAATAGCACCATAGCAACGTGTTCCGTCTAAGCCATCACGAGAACCGAGGATGACAGTTTTTGAAGGCAATAAGTTTGTGGTTTGACCGGCATCATTGATATAACTGTCATTATAAACATAGATATCAAAGTCACCGATAGTGCCAACATAACGAGCCTTGCTGTCTTTACCACGAGTAATCGGGTCGGCATTTAAGGTGTTGTTGGTGCCTCTGCGGTAATCCAAATACTTTTCAACCGTTGAATTTGAACGGAAGATTTTCCAAGCATCAGGATCCATAACCACTGTTTTTGCAACCACACCGGCCTTGTTTTGAATTTCAGAAGCCCAGTCCTCAAGGTTATCAAGTGGTTTAACACCAGATGTAGCCCATGTGTTGGAACCAACCAAGGCTTTAGTCAAACTGGCATCACGCCCAAATGAAACTGTCGTGGACGGATAACCATCGCCCGAAACAATTGTTTGTCCGGTTCTTAGGATTTCGGCAGCCATGACTTCCTCACGACGGGTCAGGTTTTCCAACTGATCCTGTAATGTTGTAGCCAACGCTCGTTCATAACGTTGAGCATTTGATAAATTGCCACCGATGATTTCTCCGGCAACACGCTTGAACGGAATGTTCGCATCAAAGCGGCGTTTGTCTTT
>JAFQNW010000110.1 GCA_017420875.1 Bacteroidaceae bacterium | reverse complement strand
ATGATTTGAAAACCGTTCGCCCTCATTACCTTTCATTTCCTTGCACTTTCGCATCGGCGAGGCTTTCATCAAAAGTCCTCATAAGTCATTGAACACCAGTGCCGCCATCATTATTTTCCCTTATTCGTTAGATTTTTCCAGAGATAATAACTATTTTGTTGATAGCCTTGCTTTTATTGGAGAAATCTGCCTTTTATGAGATGGCTATCCCCATTTTCTGCATCAAGAAGCAAGCATTCATGTTTTGGGCAACTCCTTCTCTAAGTTTGTAGGAGAAAGTGAGTTCATCGTTTTGGATGTCGGCCTCAAAACAATAATTACTTATCTCGTTGGGGAAATGTCGTTTCAGTTCTCCCAACAGAAGGTCGTGAGTGGCGATGATGCCATTAGCTTTTAATTGAAGCAATTGCTTGACGAGTGAGAACGAACCTTTTTGCTTGTCCATGGAGTTGGTACCTTTCAAAATTTCGTCCAATATGATGAACATTTCTTCTCCGCTTTTCAAGCGTTCAAGGATTTGCTGGAGGCGTTTCAATTCGGCGAAGAAGTAGGACTCATTGTTCGCCAAAGAGTCGCTGGTGCGGAGGCTGGTCATAAGATGAGCCGGATAGACGTGTAAGGACGAACAACAAACAGGAGCACCGATGCAAGCCAAGATATAATTACATCCGATGGTACGCAGATAGGTACTCTTCCCCGCCATGTTGGCTTCGGTAATGATGAGGAAATACGGACGTTGAGGGATGTCCGCATCGTTCACCACACATTGTTGACGGGGCATGAGCGGATGTCCCATGTCCTTGGCTTGGAAGACGAAAGGCTCATCGGTGAGGCTGGGGTACGTGTATTCTGGATGATTGAAGGCGAAGGTTCCTAACGCACAAAGTGCATCGAGCTTACCCAATGCTTCCAACCATTGCAACAGATGCGTACCATGTTCTTGTTTCCAACGCTCGATACGGAGCATCTGGCGGAGTTGCCAGAACATACTTCCTTCCAACAAGGCGTAAAGGATAAGGTTGTTGCGGAGGTCGAGCCTGTCCAATTCTTTGGCGAGCATGCCAAGCACCTTGGGTGCTTTCAGTTGATTGCTTTCAAATTTCTGTTTCAATGATACAAGCAATGCACTCTCCATGGGTTGCTTGTCAGCCAACTCAATTAGACGAGCATACGTGGAAAGCATCTTTAAGGTCTTGTTGTAGGATTCCTGGATTCGGGTAATTCGTCGGACAAGCTTGGAACTAGCGATAACGAAAGAACAGAATACCAGGCCAAACCAACTCATGGAGAGAATATCCATCATCCCCAATACGAACAGAAGAATATTGATACAAGGAACCGCCCAGCAAATCCATTGGTTACTTTTCTTCTGCAAAAACACAGAAGGAGCTTCTATCCACGTTTTCAAATCTTTGATTCCTGTTTCGTTGTTCTTGTACAGACATCCGGTGATTCGGAAAGTTTCACGGAAATCGGGATACTTGCTTAGCTCCTTGATGGCTTGTTGACGAGTTTCGATAGCTTCTTTCTTGTCCAAAGGTTGGCGCAACCAACGACTGAGCGTTTCCTTGCCGAAAGGAGTACAAGTGCGGTTCAAGAATTGGAAAAGCGAACGTTCACCAAACACGTCGAGGTCGAGGCTGAACGGATGCAAAGCATCTATCCATTCCTTTCCTCCATCGAATGCCGAGTGGTCATTCTCCAGCGATGCCAACTCCGCCTTGTAATGACGGATGCTTGTCTCGCACCAATCCTTTTGGTGATACAAACGGTTGTGTAGCTTTACCAATAGAAGGAAAGGGACAAGCGTTGCAACAAGAATCCCACCGATAATCATCCCTTCTTGAGCATATGCAAAGCATAAGCCGATGAATCCGGCTATGAAAATAGAGATTCTTAGCAAACTGATATGAAGAATCCTTTTTTGGATGTGTTCATTTTCTTGCTGAGCGTTGTCTAGTTTTTCTTGATAATAGTTCTTTAAATTCATACTAATATGCCGATGCTTTGTTGGTTGTTGACGAGTGGCTTATTTCAAGATTGTCCCAAGGAGAGTTTTCTCACCGTTCTTATCCAAGGCGTATACCAAATAAAATCCTTCCGATAGCCATGTTAATGAAATCTCTTTCTGATAATTCGTTTGTGAAACGGTTTCACCCATGCTGTTGCAAATCAGGATGGATGAGTTTTTTGTTAATTCGGGTAGTTTCAGTTTACTACCTTTATTTAGAACTGGAATCTCCATTTGAGGGGCATGATTCAGAGCCAGTGGGGTGCTTTCGTTGCCAAAGCGGTCGGATGCGGTAACGGCAAAGTAAGGCTGGCCTTGTTCTTTTGACAGGGTTACTTCGGTGTTGGTGAGTGAAGTCATGAAAAGATGGTTGGCATCATCTGTGTCAACGGGATACGTGTTGGAGGTATACAGATGGTACACCACCGGCATGTCGTGGTTGTCCTTTGATGTAGTCCACGATAGCCTGATGCTTCCGTCGGCCAGCGATTCGTATTTGGGAGAGGTCGGCGGGGTAGGGGCAATGCTGTCTTGCCAAGTCATGGGAGGAGTTAAAGCCGGTGCGGTATAAAACTCTTGTTTTACCTCATCGAAAACCCCTTTTACATTGTCCAACAAGAACTGGTTACGGAAGAAAGCATGTCCCGCCAATCCTGTTTGTCGGGTAAAATGCATTTGTCGGCTCACTTCATCGAGTGGCCAGTCCCTTTCACGCGGAGAAAGGAAGTAAATCCCTAATCCCGGTACTACCCAACGCCCATGGTCGTTCTCTTTCCAATCGAGTGCGAAAGGATAGAAGTGGTTGTCCTTGAAATACATCATCGGGAAAAGAGCATCGTGAATACCTTCCTTCAACCATCCTTGGGCATCTTGAAACACCGTTTCGTAGGCATTCCAACCAACGGAAGAATAGCGTCGGGTATCTCGATATTTCCCTACTGGCGAACTGCTCACCTTTACCCAAGGTTTCAACGTCTTGATGTCCGTATATAGACGTCGCACGATGGCGGTGATGTTGTCTCGTCGCCATTGTCTCAAATCCTTTCCTTTCCCGTATTTCCGATGCGTGTCCTTGTCCGGGAAACGACGGGCGTTCTCCGGATAGCGGATGTAGTCAAAATGTATCCCGTCCACATCGTATCGGGTTACGATTTCACGAACGATGCTCGATAGGTAATCGGCCGTGCCTGGATGGCCAGGATCCAGATACCAGCCCCCGTTATGGGGTTTGCATAGATGTCGATATTTGCGAACGACAGAGTGCTTGCCCAATAGTTTCACCTGACGGTTGTTGCCTGCTGGGATGGTCACAATCCAGGCATGCAATTCCATGCCCCGCTTGTGGCATTCTTCGATAGTAAAAGCCAGTGGGTCGTATCCCGGGTTGCGACCGGTACGTCCGGTAAACGCCTCAGGGAAAGTTTCAATATGTGAAGGGTAAATCAAGTCTCCGCGAAGGCGTGTTTGGAGTAAGACCGTGTTGAAGTTGGCCTCTTTCAATTTATCCAGAATGGTGCAAAGCTCCTGCTTCTGTCGGCGGATGCCTGCTGCATTCGTGGCTTTTTGTCGGGGCCAGTCCATCCCGCCTAAGGTTGTAATCCAGGTTGCCCGGATTTCATGCTTGGGTTGGGCTTCCATCTTTGTGAAGCCGAGGATAAGTGATAGTAATATGATGAAAAAAATACGCATTCAGGTTAAATTTGCCGGCAAAGATAATAAGTAATTAATGATTTTGTTACTTTTGTATGCTAAAACTCTCGTGTCATTCTTCACTCCGTTCAGGATGACACTGCTAATTGAAAAACTATGATTACCTTTACCATTGCATTACTCTTGCTCGCCGGCGGATATGCCGTTTATGGAGCATACGTCAACCGGATATTTGGTCCTGACGACCGCAAGACTCCCGCTTTGACTATGGCCGACGGAGTGGATTACATTCCCCTGCCCACTTGGAAAATCTTCATGATTCAGTTCTTGAACATTGCCGGCCTCGGCCCTATCTTTGGTGCCATCATGGGGGCACAGTTTGGTACGGCTTCCTATCTTTGGATTGTGTTGGGAACTATCTTTGCAGGAGCGGTGCATGATTTCTTCTCAGGTGCTCTTTCTATCCGCAACGGAGGTGAAAGTTTGCCGGAGATTGTTGGTCGGTATCTTGGCTTGACTACCAAGAAGGTGATGACCGTCTTCACCATGATTCTGATGATTCTGGTGGGAGCGGTGTTTGTGAGTGGCCCGGCCGAACTCATTGCCGGTATGACTCCGGACTGGATGGATGCTTACTTTTGGATTATCGTTATCTTCTTATATTACGTCCTGGCTACCCTGATGCCGGTCGATAAGATTATCGGTAAGATTTATCCGCTTTTTGCGATTGCCTTGCTTTTCATGGCGGTAGGTATCCTTGTGATGCTTTATGTGAAGAATCCTGAGTTGCCTGAAATGTGGAATGGTTTCGGTACGAAGTACGAAGCGAATCCCATTTTCCCGATGATGTTCATTTCCATTGCTTGTGGTGCTATCAGTGGTTTCCATGCCACTCAGTCGCCCCTTATGGCTCGGTGTATGACTCACGAAAAACATTGTCGCCCCATTTTCTACGGAGCCATGGTGGCCGAGGGAATTGTTGCCTTGATTTGGGCAGCAGCTGCTACTTATTTCTTTCAGGAAAACGGAATCGTTGACCAATTTACCGGCAAAGCCTTTTCGGGTGCGGTGGTCGCTACCCGTATCTCCAACGAATGGTTGGGTGCTTTCGGAGGTATCTTGGCCTTGTTGGGTATTGTAGCTGCTCCGATTACCAGTGGCGATACAGCCCTTCGTTCGGCCCGACTCATTGCGGCCGACTTCCTCCACATCGACCAACGTTCTATAGGTAAACGCCTACTCATTTGTATTCCGCTCTTCCTGCTCACCATCGGTGTGTTGGTTTATAGTTTGAGCGATGCCGAAGGATTCAAAATTATCTGGCGATATTTTGCTTGGTGCAATCAGACACTTTCCGTCTTTACTTTATGGGCTATTACCGTTTATTTGGTACGAGAAAAGAAGAACTATTACATAACTCTCCTTCCGGCCTTGATGATGACCCTAGTGTGCTCCACCTATATTTGCATTGCTCCCGAAGGCTTGTCACTTCCACAGGAGGTGTCGTATGGATTGGGAGGCACATGTCTATTGGTGGCCTTGATATGGTTTAATCTTTGGCTTAAGAAAGAAACACAAAAACGCTTATGAGAAAATTCAAGAAATCAACCTGGCTTCCCTTGGCATTGTTAATCTACACCACGGGCATAGCCGCCTATTTCCTTCCGAAGAATACGGAAATCAGTGACACCGAAAAGTGGGTAACATTCGGTGCATCGTATGGCATCATTGCCTTGTTATGGTATGTGCTTCGCCTGAAAGAAAAACGGTTGGAGCAACGTAACAAGGAGATTGAGGAAACGTATAAAAATGGAAAATAAAAAAGTAAGGGTGTAGCATAATGAAGGTGCTGAAAAGTACTCATTTATACACTCTCCCTTTTACTTGATGGAGGACAGGAAAGAAAATCCTAAAAAAAAGGATTTCCTTTCCTGTCCTCTATTTAGTGATATTCAGTAAATTATGTGAAGATTGAAGCGTTTTGGGTGTCGGAGACACTTATTTGCGATAAAAACTATAAAAACGCTGGATTTATTGCACAAATGATAATATTATTTGTATTTTTGTGTTATCGTAACCTCTGTTACGGTAATGAGTATTACGATAAAGCGTATAGATATGAGATTTTTTGATAGAGAACAAGAGTTTGAAAAGCTTAGAGAAATAGAGGAGCTATCTCATGAAGTAGCCCAATTTACCATCATTACGGGAAGACGTCGTATTGGTAAAACTGAGCTGGTTAAGAAGTTTTATGAGAACAAGACAATGCTATACTTTTTTGTTGCTCGTAAAGCTGAAGCCGATTTATGCGATATATTCTTAGACGAGATTCGCACGAAACTCAACATCCCGATGCTTGATAGCAAAGGAACGTCTTTTGCTGCCGTGTTCAAATTCATCATGGAATTGTCGCAGACTCAACATATCAACCTTTTCATTGATGAGTTTCAGGATTTCTACCGCGTAAATCCATCTATCTATTCTGATATGCAAAATATATGGGATAGTTATAAGAACAAGGCTCACATTAACCTTGTTGTTGCCGGCTCTGTGAACACCTTGATGAATAAGATATTCAAGAATAAGAAGCAACCGCTTTTTGGTAGGCAAACAGACACAATGCATGTTCGACCTTTTAAACCTTCAGTCCTCAAAGAAATTATGTCTGAATATTGCCCTGGCTATAAGAAGTCTGATTTGTTGGCTCTTTATACGCTGACAGGTGGAGTGGCTAAGTATGTTGAATTGTTTATCGATCGAAAAAAGTTTACCGAGAAGAAAATGTTGGATATGTTCTTTGAACGTGACTCCTATTTCTTGCCTGAAGGTAAAAATATGCTTGTCGATGAGTTCGGAAAAGATTATGGCATCTATTTTTCGATATTGACACTTATAGCTCAAGGGAAAAATACACGTTCGGAATTGGAAAATGCTCTTAACATAAAAGAGTTGTCGGGCTACTTAAAGAATCTAAGTGAGGAGTATGGTTTGATAAGTAAGATGCAACCTCTCTATGAAAAGTCCAGTAATAAGAATGTACATTATGCCATCAACGACCAGTTCTTGAAATTTTGGTTTCGATTCGTATATAAATATACACACATCATCGAGGCTGGAGGTAATGAGAGATTGAAAATGATTGCAGAACGTGATTTTGCTACAGTCAGCGGGAAATCTCTTGAAAGTTACTTTAATGAGGTATTAAAAGAGACAGGATTATACACTCGTCTGGGATATTGGCATGATCGAAAAGGTGAAAACGAGATTGATATTGTTGCTGAAGATGAGTTGGATAATAAGATTGAATTTGTCGAGATTAAGCGACAGGCGAAAAACTTTGATGAGGTCATATTAAGAGATAAATCTGAATTATTCTTCAAATCTGCAGGATCTTTTAAAGGGTACGATATTACTTATAGAGGACTATCTATAGAAGACATGTAATTCTGTAAATATCCTTTTTAGCTAAGCGTATTCGCTCAAACATATAGAGTTTCATTCCGTTGATGTGGTGAAACTCTTTTTTTTTGTAGATAGAGGCTGTATTGAAAATGAGAAATGTACCCTTCACCCCCTTCACCGGATCTGAACCATCTAAATAAATGCTAATACTGTAAGAAAACTAAGAATAACTAATCGGAATTTTGCATAATTGAAAAAATAATATCTATTTTTGTAGGAAAGTTACAATTTTGAATAAAATAATATTGCTATGATAAGAGATTTTTGGGTAAAGAATTATCTTTCCATTCGAGACAAGCAGGAATTGAGCTTCTTGGCAAAAGGACCGGCATCGGAATTGGTGACAGAGGTTTCCGGAGGTGTATTCTTGTACAAATTGGGGATTTTATATGGTTCAAATGCTTCAGGCAAATCTAATATGTTGATTGCCTTGAACGAAGTGTTCCGTTTATTGGTACAGCCCCAATACGATGCCACCGAAGAAATTCATGGTAACATTCCTTTTGTCCTGACGAAAGATGAACCGACAGAAATGCACGTATCTTTCTATGCCGATGGCATTAGATACGACTATGATATAACATTCAATGACAAACATATTATCAGCGAAGTCTTGAATTATTATCCCAACAAATCGAAAGCCACATTCTACGAGCGTACCTTTGTTGGCGAAAATGTTCAAGCCCACATTAAGTTCGGGCAGAAGCTGGAACTCCAACCGAAGACACAAGATAGCATTCGCGAGAATACCTTAAACAATCATAGTGTATTGTCCGTATGCAGAAAGGCCGCCTTGAAAGAAGACATCGCTCCTTTCAAAAAACTTCATAATTGGATTATGACCAACTATCATGAGATAGACGGTGATGAAGAAAAGGGTATCATCGAAATCTTGAAGGAGGCATACAAGACTCCTCAAAAAAACAAATTCTATAAGACCATGCTACAACAGGCCGATTTGAATATTTTAGAATATCGACCGATTGTAGAAGACCGTTCTATACCCGTAGAGTTTCGTGAACGTATCCAGAAAGAAGATATTCCCGAAAAAGTAAAAGAAGCCTTGCTTAAACCAACGAAAGACTCGGTAGCCTTTGTCAACCATTCGGCCAAAGGCAATTTTGAGATTCCTCTCAGATGGCAATCAAAGGGAACCATCAAATACATACGCATATTGGATGCGTTGTATGATATGATAACCGGTTCACACGTATATCTACTCGATGAGTTAGGCGAAGATTTGCACAATGACTTGTTATTCTATTATCTCAATGTCTTCATTTTCAATTCCGAGAAGTCACAGTTGATAATAACCAGTCAGGAAACGACCCTTCTTTCTCAGGACTTGATCAATGAGAATAGAGGAGTGGTATGGTTTGTAGAGAAGAACAAAGAGACTGCTTCCTCCGAATATGCCCGTGGTGACTCATTCGGCTTGCACAAGAATCTGTCTCTTTATAACTCCTATCGCATCGGACGATTGGGAGCAAAGCCCGAATTAGGTAGTATCTTTATCAATCTGGAGGACTGATATGGGAAAACAACGTCAAACAGCTCTTGTCTTGGGTGAAGGACCTACCGAGTTCTTCTACTTCAAGTCTTTGTGCGATATATTCAAGAATCTGACGATTAAGCCGGACTACCCCAAGCATACCAGTATTAAGGAACTTGAAATCAAGATTGAAGAGGGGATAGCCATGGGTTACAACCATATCTTTTGTGTGATAGATATGGACACGAAAGACGTGGAACCCGAGCGTACACAATATCAAAAGCTTAGGGCCAAGTATGCTAAACCTATCAACAAACCGAAGAAAGGCATATATTGTGAGGTAGAGTTTTTTGAGACACACCGTTGTACCGAATTGTTCTTCCTTTACTACTTCCGCTATACCTCCCGTTCATACGAAGGACAGGAATCGTTGCTTAAAGATTTAAACAAATGCGTGGAATATCAGAAAACTACCGATTTCTTCATTAAGACGAAAGGACTGCATAGTTATTTCGAGCGGAACGGTGGAAAGCTTGATACTGCTGTAGTTAATGCTAATCGGTCTATGGAAGAGAAGTTGATGAATTGTAGAGATTATACTTACTCTGAACTTGGTAGGTTAATCATGAAATTAAAAGAACTGTAAAAAATCAATTTTCGCAGGTATAATTATCGGTAATTAAAGGAGGTGTATTTGCGAAACTTAAATGCTTGTTGAAATCAATAAAAATAACAACAATATGACATTTTTAAGCTATTTATCACAAACTATCACTAATTTTTGTATCCCAATTATTATTGGGATATTTACTTTTGCTCTTCCTCTTTTACTGCAAACAATAAGTCGTATAGACGATAAATATCATTCAACATTATTATCTGGATTGTTTGTAAAAGAACCAATATGCAAGTCTTTCTTAATCAGCCTTTTATTATCTTTTGTTTGTATTCTATTATGGATTCTTAAAATTCCAAGAATTATAGATTGGGGAAGTTTAAATATTTGGCTGGAAAATTCTGCTTCTTTGGCTCTAATATTAAGTTCTATCATTTTGATAATTAGTACTTGTATTGTTATTTATTTAACTTATATATACTATTTCCCGCAAAAGTTGATAGAACGATTATATGAAAAATATAACAAGAAACCACACAATAGAATATATTTTGATGGAATATCTAAAGTTTTGAATTATTCCATTGTTACAGCAGATGAAGCCCTCGCTCGTCAAACTTATGATATTATAGTGGATGTTTTTATGATTTCAAGAGAGAACAAAGAAGGACAAGTTGTTGAATACCCAGAGGAATTATATGATAATATATATGAAGCAAATGAACTATTATTAAAACGTGAACGTAGGACTCTGTCTTACTTGAATGACAGTTCTTTATTCTCATTATTCATTGATGAAGTTCAACGTACTGAAATTAGTGACAAAACATATCGCTTTCTTTGGTTAAGTATTCGCCAGGCATTACACTACGATAACGATGAAGCAATAAAAAAGTATTGGGAAAAAGCTCACCAATATTCAAATTTTGCTTTAGAACGTATTCAGCCTGAATATGACTCGAAATATAATATAATAAATAAAGATGATTTGGAAAAGCAAGCAAGAACAAAATATAGATTCATAGAAATCCATTATGCTCTTGGTGGTTTATTAATGTATCATAGAAAATATGATATAATTAAATTTATAACATCATATACCAATCAATTCCCACCTAAATATATTTTACTGCCAACATCAACAAGCGATATAATTATTAAGTATATGGAAATAGCAAAAAAATGCGATTTTACTAATTTTATTTATTTTGCTAACAATTATCCTTTTGATGGTGTTTCTAGCATAAATGAAAATGAAATTATTTGTTTTTGGATTAAAAAATATTTTGCAGTATTATTTTTAAGACAATATACAATCCCATCTTATTATGTTTATGAAAGTCCAATGCAAATGCCTAACATACCAAAAGATTTATCTTTACAACGATTCTGGAATAATGAAATGGATATCTTAAAAGATATTATAGAAGAAACATTAAATAATGAAGAATTATTAAGAGTGTTAGAGTTAAATTGTATGCTTGATAGTCAATGGTTTAATGAAAAAAACTTAATAAATCCAATTGTTAGGATAAACTCATATAAAAAGGAAATTGACATTAAAATGGAAAAAACTAAAAAAGAACAATCAATATCTATGAAAAGACTCATAGAATTTAAAGAATCTACAAAACGCATTTTATCTTCACAATTTAAATCATATAAAAAGATATTTAAGAATGAAAATATAAACGAAGATTATATGACAATTCGCATTACAGGATTACACCAATTATATGAAAAACAGGCATATGTTGATAATCCTGAAATTACATATGTAGATGCTGATACATTTGTCGCAAAACAATCATTGATGAATTTTAGCTATTCTATTTCAAATGTGTTTTTATTGATGCAGTATAAAAAATATTTATTTACTGAACAAAATGTATTTAGTGTTATAAATAGTATATGCAACAGACAAGATTTCTTGATTTTTTCGATAAAAAACAATCTTGATTATTTAAAAATAAAAGCACCATTATTATGTCTAAAAGATGGCAAATGGTACTATAATAATATTCCAATTATTGAAATCGAGGGGCAAATTCAAGATTCGTTATCTCATTCATTTTGGATAATTAATCAAAATGATTTACCATACATAAAATTTAATGAACATCATTCTGATTTAATTAAAAAATATAGACTTGAAAAAATAGATGATGAATATAACATTTATGCATCCATTGTCGATTTAAATCAGAATCCAGACATTAAGGATGAATTCTCTAAAAACGTGATGAAAGACTTAGACAAAAAGGCTTTGGTTTGTGTCGATTTTAACGCAGAATTACTTTGTAAAAAGTCTTCAAAAGCAATACAACTTAAAATTTATTCTCAATTTATGGATAGGGAACAAGCCAATATCTCCAATGACGTAGATTATAATTGGTTGACATAATTAACATATATTTCATTATACGGATACTTTTACGTATAATGAGGTATTCGTTCAGGCTTTCAAAACAGCCATTAGCAAACTCACTAATGGCTGTTAAATCCAAAGACAATTCTTCGGCATCATTACACACTATGTTCTATTATTTGTATTTCTTCAACATTCAAACAATAAGCTTTATATACCAATGAGTCTATTTCAGACTCCATTACAGATGTATCAAAAGTTGAATCTTGTCTCTTGGCTTCAATTACTCTTTTTACTAATATAGACAATTTTTCTTGTTCTATTTGGGTTATCTTTGGTATTGGGAAGTTATCGACCTCATAACCATTAACATTACTATTGGTACTGAAACATCTAAAGAACCAATTTAATGTTTTTGAATTCAAGAATCCCAAAAGACAATATAAATCCATCATATCCGTAGGCAGAATATAATTACAAGAATTGGCCAAGTAGCAACCTCTAGGAACAATGGTCATAACAAGTCTAATTTTATCATTTGCACCAGTCATTCCTTGCATCGCTATTCTATCATATTTATGATGAGTAGATTTTTCTGAAGTTCCACAATCTAACAAATACTGCTTTTCATTCAAATAATCTATTTGTCCTTGACTCATCTGTAACGTATAAAAATATCTTTGGATAGAAGCACCTTTTAATATTATAGGATTTGACACATTATCGCCAAAGAATTTCTTATGAAATGTTACATTCAGTTCACCCTCAATACATTTTAGTGAAAGCTCTTTTTTCTTTAATAATTTAATGACTAATGGTTTATAATCAGGACGTAATCGTGGTATTGTATAGTCAACATTATCAATCGCAGCTATATCACACAAAGAAAAACAAGTAGCTAGTCCTGATGTTTTGTCTTTATCATTCCATATATTTACAGGAAAAACATAATCTGAACTAACTTTTACGTTTTGAATGATTGAAATACACACACTCATTTTTACACTTTCAAAAACTCTCTTCTTTTTGCTATCCCGCTCTGGAAAAGAATCAATCTTTAAAATCTTATTATTTGTCAAAACGTAGTGTCTCAAATTTGTCGCTTGTCTATCTCCTAAAAAAGAGTTTTGAAAAATGAAGCAATTAATGCCTTTAGTTGATAAGACCTTTTTCAAAGCATTAGCTATAAATAATTTATAGGCATTAAGCTTTCCTCCAAATGCAATAGTATAATCTTTATCCTTTCTCAAATCTGCAATTTCCCCTACATGGTTTTCTTGATATAAGAAATACGGCGGATTCCCAATCACAATATCAAATCCACTCTTACCATCTTCCCGATTGAACACATCACTGAACCAAGTATGCCAAAGGAAGAACTGGTTATTACCAGCCAAATCAATGTTTTTCAACTTAGTCAAGATGCTGCTATTCACAAACTGGGCTTCCAGTTGTTGGTTGATGGCATCACTTATCTGCTTGCGTAGACGGAGTTTTCTTTCGTGCTCGGAACAGGAATAGTAAGAGGACAAGAGTTGGGAAACCGTTTTCTGCAAACGGTTCTTTTCGTCATCAAAGAGCATTACTTCGCCATGGTCTTTCTTTGATTCACGCTTGTAGGTGAGTTCGCTCAAATCTACACCTTGGAAACTTTCTATCAAAGAGTTGCCTTGCATAATCTTGTAGTCAAGGTTGGGGAGTGGGGAAGGAGTGTCCTCATCTACCACAATGGAAAGCCAGAAACGAAGACGGGCAATATCCACCGCGCCTTTCTCAATATCTACCCCATAGATATTGTTCTGAATGATGCTTTTCTTGATTTCGGCACGGTGGATATGTTCTCCACTCAATACCTCACGACAATGAAGCAGCTCGTTGAGCAAGCCCATCGGGAAGGCCCCCGAACCAATGGCAGGGTCGCAAATCTTCACTTCTTCCAAGGCACTGAGCAACTTGGCTTTCTTGTTTTCAGGAATGTCCTGTACACCTTCTTCTGGAGAAAGAACGAACTTGCGTATCTTCTCACCAGCAATCGAAGTGTTTGTATCGAGATAGGCAATGAGCGACTCCTGACACATATAGCGGACAATTTCTTTTGGAGTATAGAAAGCTCCTTTGTCCTTGTTGTCTTCCAACAGGTTCTCGAAAATCTTGCCGAGCATTTCGGGGTCAACACCTACTTCAGCATCGTTCGGGTCATTCTCGTCGATAGTGAAATTGTATTCGCTGAAGAACTGGAACAATCGTTGGAAATATTCAGCAGGGAATACGCTTTCCGGCTCATCTTCTTCGTCACGCTCAAACAGACCACCATTCAGATAAGGAATGTCTTTCCATTCTTCCAACAAATCCTTGTCCCAACCATAATCCGCAAACAAAGCTTCACGCTCTGCCGGTTTGGTATTCAGAATACCGAAGAACAAAGGTTCGAGTACGAAATCCAGATAATCATTTTTGTACCACGAACGTTCGAACAAGTTCTGCATATAGTTCAAGTCACCACACATCCAGCCCTT
>JAFQNW010000109.1 GCA_017420875.1 Bacteroidaceae bacterium | reverse complement strand
TAGTTCCCTTAACCACAACGTTGGCACCCACTACAGGTTCGCCCAAATCGTCAATAATTTTCCCAGTTACGGTACCTTGCTGAGCAAAGGCCATCGTACACATTAGGAAAAATGCAGAAAGCAGGAATACTTTCCGCTGCAGAAAGGAATTAAACAAATCCTTTGTTTTCATAATACATAAGATTTAAAGGTTGATATTTAATAAAAATTAGTTTCTCGGGGTCGAAGATATTCTAAAAAATCTAAAAAACCAAAAAAAGTGAAAACAAATTATTGTCTTTTTTCGAAGTATTTTTTTAAACGCAAACTACCGTGTAAACATTCGTGAATAAACATGCAGATATTATAAATTCCTCGACAAATTGCGTTTAATCATCGATATGCATTGATTATCAACTAAAACAGATTCGTAAGTGGAAGTTTATCAAGAAACAAAAACAAAGGGTTTGAAGGATAAGATTCTTCAGATATAAGCAAAATTTACTCCTTACGACCTTGGGGTTATTGTATAAATAACAATTTTTAAATTCTTCGTCACAATGGTTCCCCAAAGGACTTTTTAACATTTCGAACTATAACTTGTGGCAGTGTACAAGCACTTTCGAACCATCTGCCAGGGTGGTTGCAAAGAGGTAGTCATCGCCTCCTTCTTTCAATTTCAAACGTTTGCGGAGGTCGGCCACGGAAGAGGGGAAGTTACGAATGGTAAGGTTGGCCTTTTCCAAGCCTTGCAGGAAGGATTTCAGTTCTTTTTTCCCGAAGCTGCTCATCGCTTTCACTTTGAAACATCGACCAGGGAAATCGGGCACAGAGGAAGCGGATGTATACAGATGACTGCTGGGATGTAGCTTCTTGACGGGATAGGCTTGCGTGAGCGACCGATAGGCTCCAGCCTTCAGGATAGAAGCATTCGGCTCGTACAGGTATTCTTCTACTTCGGCAGCCAACGGGCAATCGGCAGTCCGCTCCTGCTCTTGCGTAAACACAAAATGGCGGCTTTCGCCTGAGGGGAGCAGCTGTTCGCAATGAATCTTCACCTCGTCAGAAGAGGCTTCCCGACGCAAAAGCAGCAACAATTCCTTGCATTCGTGGTGAAGGGTAACCACATGGGCCTCGGCCACATGCTTCAGCTCTTTCAGAGCCAACGACAAATCGAGCATGGGCGAGAGCTTGACCAGGACGGTCTTGGCTTGTTGCACCAAACGGTCTTCGAGCAGGCAAAGGTTGGGCTCGCAATCGGAGATGGCCACGGTCTTGCCACCATGTCCGTCGCGACGGGCTGGGTCCAAGTAGATACAATCTACGGGCTGCATGGTTTCGAGGTAAGACACTCCATCGGCATGATGCACCTGAATGTCCAATCCCAACAAGGGAAAGTTGTGACGAGCCAGTTCGCAAAGTTCTTCCTGACGTTCTACATAGACGGAGCTACGAAACCGCCGGGAAAAGAAGGAGCAGTCGATACCAAAACCACCTGTAAGATCGACCAACGTATCGCCTTCGACCAACGTGGCCTTGTATCGGGCGGTGGCTTCGGAGGAACATTGCTCCATGGACAGGTGCTTGGGGTAACGCACATCTGCCACACCGGCCCAAGTGGGCAACTTCGCTTCGGCTGTCTGTCGGCCGGCAATCTGAGTAACGGCCACGGCCATGTCGACCTGCGGGTATTTCTTAGCCTGCAAGGCCAAGGTGCGGACATCGTCGCGAGCATGCTCGCGAATAAAGCGGAGGGTTTCGGCGGAGATTTGCATGATTCGAAGTTTATCGTTCGACAAAGATAAAGATTTTATTTACCTTTGTTACATGCAATGAAAACATTTTAAGAACCTATAAACGAACTAAATTATGAAAAAGACAGCTTTCTTCCTCTTTGTCCTCTGTTGCATCTTCCATGTTTTGCCTACACATGCTCAGGAGAACGACATCGTGAAACGTAGCGACCTGTGGCGGAATCCGGACAAATACCTGCCTACACAAGCGGTACGCATGTTCGGCCTCATCAATCAGGCCATGAACGAATTTACGCCAACCATCGGCGAATCGACCGAACGCAAACTGGCTCTTTACTTGTTCGACGCCATGCTGCACGAGACCAAATACGATGATAGCGAGGCCTTGTTCCAATTTGCAGACGCACGCATGGAGCACCTGATGGAAATCTTGAAACAGCCGGCAAAGAAGGGGCTTTATATATATAAGGTATATAACGATGGTTTCATTGCCCGCACCAAGTCGGTAACCATCGCTTTCGACATTGTCCGTGGCAAGAGCAAGGGACGCGACATTGTAAACGAAAAGTACATCCGACAAATCGTGGACCAATGCGATGTTTTGTTCTTGAGCCATAACCACGGCGACCATGTGGACAAACTGACGGTGGACTTGTTCTGCCAGGCCGGCAAACCGGTCATCGCACCGAAGAACATTCTGAAGAACAACGACAAGATTACGCACCTGAGCGGCGACCAACGCATCGACGAGAAAATCAAGTTGAAGAACGGTCAAAAGTTGCAGGTGGCTATCTTCCCGGGACATCAGGACAAATTGGTGAACAACCTGTATGTGGTAACAACTCCTGAAAAGAAGGTGGTGGCACAGATTGGCGACCAATCGAACAACGAGGACATGCAATGGATAGCAAAGCTGAACCAAGAGATTACTCGCCCCGATGCACTGATTGTGAACTGCTGGACTTCCCCACTAAAGGAGCTGGTAGACGGTTTCAACCCGAAACTGGTCGTGAGCGGTCATGAAAACGAGATGGGACATACCATCAACCACCGCGAGTCGTTCTGGCTGAGTTTTCAGGATATGAAACTCATCGGTCGCGATTACGTGATTATGGGATGGGGTGAAGGTTTCCGCTGCAAATAGATTCTTTTTTTCCGTGTCATCCTGAACGATGTGAAGAATGACACGATAAAAAGAGAGTGGATGTGTTTTTGACACATCCACTCTCTCTTATTTTTTGAACCGAGTGCCCTGGATGACCGCCTCGTTGATATCCTTCACCTTCTGGAATTCCATCTTTTCCACTTGACGATCGTAAGTAACCAAGCCGTTTACCTCATGTTCTACATCGGTAGTCTGGGTATAGATGGCGGTACTCAATCCGTAGTATTTAATCATCTGTTCCAATTCGCTCAACAGATAGACATAGGTGTCTGAAAGCTGCTGCTTGTTAATCATCATTTCGTAGGCATCGTTACGTACCGGCCACATGTGTCCGCGAACAAACAAGCCCTTTCCACCGAATTCTCCCAACGAAACCGCACGTTTGGCTTCGGGCTTCGGCAACACCTTCGGGGTGAGCTTGCCGTAATGATGACGGTCTGCGAAATCACCGTTGCCCGGATCGCCGTATGCCTTGCGATAGCCCGGAGCATAGTTGTAACCAGAGTTACCGTTCACCAGGCGGGTCTTGTCGTAGTTCTTCACCCAGTTGGTAATGTCAGTCACTTCGAAAGCTCCCCAGTTTTCATTGAATGGTACCCACATGATGATGGATGGTGAACTGATATGCTGGTCGATCATAACCTTGAGTTCGTCACGGAACTGCTGACGGACTGCTACCGAATCCACATCGTCGGGTTCCCAAAGGTTCGGCATGTCCTGCCAAACGAGCAAGCCCAAACGGTCGCAATGGTAGTACCAACGTTGCGGTTCTACCTTGATGTGCTTACGAATGACATTGAAGCCGGTACGCTTGGCCAACTCAATATCATAAAGCAAAGCCTTTTCGGTGGGAGCAGTGAAAGCACCGTCGGGCCAATAACCTTGATCCAACAAGCCAATCTGGAAGACAAACTCGCCATTGACCATCGGACGCATGATGCTATCAACCATCTCCATGGAAACGGTACGCATGCCGAAATAAGACGACACTTCATCAACCACCTTACCTTTGGTGTTCTTCAATTGCAACTTCAAGCCGTAGAGGAATGGATCTTCCGGACTCCACAAACGAGGATTCTTCACCGGGAGGTAGAAGCGTTGGTTGGATGCTCCGGTAGCTTCGGATACTTGGGTTGAGCCGTTGTCGGCAATCGCCTTCACCTGCAAACCGCCTTGATTGGCATTCACTACTACTTCCAAACGGTTGTTCTTCACATCGGGAATCAGCTTCAGGCTGGCAATGCTCTGCTTGGCAACCGGCTCCAACCACACGGTCTGCCAGATACCTGAAGTAAAGATATAGTCACCGCGAGGGCCGTTCTTTCCCGAAGCAGCACGTCCGTCGTTCGGGTCGTATGCACCCACCACCAAAGTATTCTCGCCCGACTGGAGGAAATCGGTGATGTCCATACTGAATGCATCGTATCCACCGGTATGGGTTCCTACCTTCTTGCCGTTTACGAAGACAGAGGCAATGCGGTCTACCGCACCAAAGTTCAGCTGCACCTGCTTGCCTTTCCAAGCTTTTGGAACGGTAAACGTGCGTTTATACCATAGGTGAGTTTCGCCACTGCGGGCAATTCCTGAGAGCTCCGCTTCGGGTGGGAAAGGTACTTTGATTTTTTCAGCCTTTGCCGGGAACACTGGAGGAGTGGTAGCGTCGACCGGATTAGCCAACTGCTTGCCACCCATATAGTCCCAGGTACCATTCAGGTTCAGCCATTCGGAGCGAACCATCTGCGGCCGAGGATATTCGGGCAGAGGAACTTCGGTTTGCCAAGCCTCTTGAGTCCAAGGAGTAGGCAACGTAAATGTCTTGGTTTCCTGAGCCTTTAAAGAAGTGCTACCCATACCACCCATGAAAAGACACAAGGCCATTAAAAACAACCGTTCTTTCTTCATAAAATTATTTTTTAGCAATTCGTATATATTTAGGACAAACTTAACAATTAATTGCTATTTTTGCAAAAGAACGTCAAATAATCATGATATGAAAACTAGAATTATTTTAACAGCCGTAGTAATGGCCCTCTGTCTGGCTTCTTGCGGCAACAGTGGAAAGAAAGAGTTATTCAACGGTAAGGACCTGGCAGGATGGGTATGCTACCTCGACCCAACCGGCAATATTCCTACTTCGGAAGTGTATGGGGTGAAGGATGGCAACATCCACATCAAGGGTATGCCTTTCGGCTACATGCGTACAGCAGAGAAGTATGGAGACTACAAACTTCATATTGAATGGCGTTGGGTAGGCGAAGGCACCAACAGTGGTATCTTCCAACGCGTACAGGAAGGTGACAAGATTTGGCCGGAAAGCATCGAGGTGCAATTGTGCAACGGTAAGGCCGGTGACTATGTAATGCTGGGTGGTTCGAAGATCATCGACATTGAATGCAAGGGCGAATTCCCGGTAAAGAAACGCAATGGCGACTTTGAAAAACCGGTAGGCGAATGGAATACAGCCGAAATCATCTGCGAAGGCAAGACCGTAACTGTTTACATCAACGGCCAGTTGCAGAACCAATGTACCGGTGAACACACCGAAGGTTACATTGCCTTGCAAAGCGAAGGAGGCCCGATTGAGTTCCGCAACGTGTACATTACTGAATAAGAAATTATTTAAAAACAAAAAAGGACACCTAGCAATTAGGTGTCCTTTTTTTGTGGACCAGCCTGGGCTTGAACCAGGGACCTCCAGATTATGAGTCTGTTGCTCTAACCAACTGAGCTACAAGTCCGG
>JAFQNW010000108.1 GCA_017420875.1 Bacteroidaceae bacterium | reverse complement strand
GGTTCTCCCGTTGTTCAGCTAAGGCTCGGATTGCGGCATCCGTAAATTCTTCCCAACCTTTACGTTGATGCGAGCCGGCCTGGTGGGCACGAACGGTTAAGGTTGCGTTTAACAAAAGTACTCCTTGGTTGGCCCAGCGGGTCAGGTTTCCGCTAGAAGGGACGGGGATGCCTAAATCTGCTTGGATTTCCTTGAAGATATTCTGTAAGGAAGGCGGAAATGCAATCCCGTCGTTTACCGAGAAACAAAGTCCATGTGCCTGTCCGGGACCATGATAGGGGTCTTGCCCAATGATAACGACCTTTGTCTGGTCAAACGGACATAGGTTGAACGCATTGAATATTAATTTCCCGGGCGGATAAATGGCCGTAGAACGATACTCTGCCCGCACGAAATCGGTTAATTTGACGAAATAGTCTTTCTCAAATTCGGGAGTTAATTGTTTTTTCCAACTCTCTTCTATTTGTACATTCATAATTTGCTAGGCGGATGTTAAATTAATGGCATACTCCATTCGGCACATTGCTTTCTCATCTCTTCGGGCCAGATACTGGCTTGTATTTCTCCGATATGTGCTTTTTGTAAATACAACATACAGAGGCGTGATTGGCCTATCCCGCCACCGATGCAGAGTGGCAGGCTTCCTTCGAGCAGTTTCTTGTGGAAGTATAGTTCCTTGCGATGCTCTTGTCCACTTAGTGCAAGCTGATGGAGCAATGCCTTTTTATCAACGCGTATACCCATGGACGAAAGCTCGATGGAGCGGTTGAGTATCTTGTTCCATACCAGTAATTCGCCATTTAATCCCGGATAACCCGTTTCAGGATCAACGGTACTGTAATCATCATAGTCGGGAGCACGGAGGTCATGTTCTTTCCCGTCGCTCAGTTTCCCGCCGATACCAATAATGAACACTGCACCATACTCTTTGCTGATGGCATGTTCGCGTTCTTTCGGACTGAGTTGAGGATATTTCTGTAGCAATTCTTCTGCATGGATAAAATGGATGTCATGAGGAAGAAATGGTTGGATTTGTGGATACATTTCGCACACCATGTATTCTGTTCGTCTCATGGCAGAATAGATTCTACTAACGATTTGCTTTAAGAATGAAACGGTTCGTTGCTCCGGAGTAATGGAACGTTCCCAGTCCCATTGGTCTACGTAAAGTGAATGTAGGTTGCCCAATTCTTCATCGGCACGTATGGCGTTCATATCCGTGTAGATACCATATCCTGGGCCGATTTTGTATTCGGCCAATGTCAGTCTTTTCCACTTAGCCAGCGAATGCACCACTTCAGCTTGTGAATCATTCAGGTCTTTAATGGGGAAAGATACGGCACGCTCGGTACCACTTAAGTCGTCGTTGATACCCATGCCTTTCAATACGAATAAAGGAGCGGTTACTCGTCTTAGACGTAATTCGGAAGATAGGTTTTGCTGGAAGAAATCTTTTATTTGCTTGATACCCAATTCCGTCTGTTTCAAGTCGAGTAAAGGCTTATAATTGTCAGGTTTGATTAGATAACTCATGTTTGTTCTTCTTTGAATTATTTGCTCGCAAATATAGGTAAAATTTATATTGTTGGTATTATAATTACTTGTTTTGTTTGCAAAATGTTCGTGAGATAGTTAAAATGCTATACAACGGCGTAAGATTAATAGTTTTTTGAAGTTTTGTTAGGCATTCAGTCAGATTATTTGTACTTTTGCACCCGTTATTGGTATGCACCCGTAGTTCAATGGATAGAATACCGGATTCCGGTTCCGACGATATGAGTTCGATTCTCATCGGGTGTACTAAGAGGCTTCAGGGCTGTATAAGGAAATCTTCCTTTATACAGTCCTTTTTTTATGTGTTATATTTGGGCATGTCTATACATTTTTTTATTTTTACCGAGTTGAAAGAATACCTTATGAAAACACACTTGATGATATGGATTGCTATGATATGCTGTTTTTCTGTACAGCCTATTTATGCTCAGGATACTGTTGCCATATATGAACCTCAACTACCTATTTTGATTGAAAGACAAGATAATGTGTTCATGAATATAAGGATTGAGGCTAATCAAAGTAAGGCTTTGCAAGAAGTGAGGCTTTGTTTTGATAAGGATGTGAACTTGGACGAGGTAAAATCTGTCAAGCTATATTATAGCGGAACAGAAGGTGCCGGGCGTAAAGGAATGTATTTCTCTCCGAACTTGGATTATATAGCCAATCGTTTGCCGGGAAATACACTCGTGGCTAATCCGTCCTATTCGGTTTTGAAATCACAAGTTGTGTCTCCCAAACACGAAATATCTCTACGAACCAATCAAAAGCTATTCTCTGGGGTCAATTATTTTTGGATTAGTGTGCAAATGAAACCGAATGCATCGATTCGTTCCAAGGTTTCAGCAGAGGTGTCCGATGTGATATTGGATGGAAGTTCAGCCCCGATAAAGAAGGTCAATAAATTGAGTGCCCATTACTTAGGTGTAGGGGTCAGACATTCTGGAGATGATGGGGTAGAATCTTATCGTATCCCTGGTCTGGTGACGACTAATGCGGGTACATTATTGGGTGTTTATGACGTTCGCCACAATAATAGTGCCGATTTGCAAGAGTATGTAGAGGTGGGATTGAGTCGTAGCGTGGATGGTGGACAGACTTGGGAGAAAATGCGTATCCCGATGTCCTTCGGAGAATATGGCGGTTTGCCAAAGGCTCAAAATGGATGTGGAGACCCTGCTATTTTGGTTGATAAACAAACGGGTACGATTTGGATTGTTGCTGCTTGGACGCATGGAATGGGATGGAATAGAGCCTGGACAAATTCCATGCCGGGAATGGACAAGGAACATACTGCTCAGTTGATGATGGTTAAGAGTGATGATGATGGCCGTACTTGGTCCGAACCAATCAATGTGACAGAACAAATGAAGAATCCTTCTTGGTATTTCTTCTTTCAAGGGCCAGGGAGAGGAATCTCTATGGATGATGGCACTTTGGTTTTTGCAAGTCAGTATATCGGGGCAGATAAAATACCTAATGCGGGAATCATGTATAGCAAGGATCACGGACGTACTTGGAAAGTCAGCAAGCATGCAAGAACCAATACGACGGAGTCGCAAGTGGTTGAAACTTCACCGGGGGTATTGATGCTGAACATGCGTGATAACCGTGGTGGAAGCCGGGCGGTTTCAACAACATCGGATATGGGTGAAACCTGGAAAGAACATGAGTCATCACGTACGGCTTTGCAAGAGCCGATATGTATGGCCAGTTTGATTCATGTAAAGGCAAAGGACAATGTGTTAGGTAAGGATATATTGTTGTTCTCAAATCCGAATACAACAGAAGGTCGTCATAGCATGACGATTAAAGCAAGTTTGGATGGTGGCTATACTTGGTTGTCCGAAAACCAACTCTTGATTGATTCCGGTTGGAGTTGGGGATATTCTTGTTTGACGATGATTGATGAAGAAACGGTAGGTATATTATATGAAGGAAGTGTGGCTCACATGACATTTCAGGCGATATCTTTAAAAGATATTATTAGAGAACCTTAATGGAGAAAGAAACAAAAAAAAGAACTATATGAAAAAATTAGGAGTGATGATGTTGCTTAGTTGCTTTTCGATGCTTCTGAGTGCTAGTGACCGTAGAGAACCTCAAAAGATTTCGTTGACCACTGGATGGGAGTTCTCTCAAGTAGGAAAGGGTGAATGGCTTCCGGCTAAAGTTCCGGGCACAGTACATCAAGATTTGATTGACAATGGAAAATTGATCAATCCTTTCTATGGTATGAATGAAGAAAAAGTTCAGTGGGTAGAGAAAGAAGATTGGGTATATAAAACTACCTTCCAAGTTTCTAAAGAACAGTTGGCTTACGATGATGCACTCCTTGAATTTGAAGGTTTGGATACTTATGCTGACATTTACTTGAATGGTTCTTTATTGGAACGTACCGACAACATGTTCGTGGGATACGAACTTCCGGTTAAAGCGGTTCTTCGTGAAGGAAAGAACCATTTGCAAGTTTATTTCCATTCGCCAATCAAACAAGCACTTCCACAATGGGAAACCGACGGATTTGAATATCCGGCCGATAACGATCATAGCAAGACTCGCGTAAGTATTTATAGCCGTAAGGCTCCGTATAGCTATGGATGGGACTGGGGAATCCGTTTGGCTACTAGTGGTATTTGGCGTCCGGTTACATTGAACTTTTATGATAGTGCCTTGATTGAAGATTACTATGTGCGTCAAACTTCTGTAAGCAAAGAACTGGCAAAGGTTGAGAATGTCTTGGAAGTCAAGAGTGTTTCCAGTGCTCCCGTACAAGCCGAAGTCTCTTTGGCCTATTCATATAAGAATGGTGAACAGGTAAAGGAAAGCAAAACGATGACTTTGCAACCAGGAATGAATAAACTGAATTGGCCGATCGAAATTCAGAATCCGCACCTATGGATGCCGAATGGTTGGGGAGAAGCCGCTTTGTATGATTTTGAAATCTCTGTGAAAGTAGATGGAAGAATGGTAGCTTCCGAAAAGAAGCGTGTCGGACTTCGTACCATCAAAGTAGTCATGGAAGATGATAAAGATGGCAAGTCGTTTTATTTTGTCGTGAACGGTCAGCCGATGTTTGCCAAAGGCTCAAATTTTATTCCTGATGACGCGTTGCTCCCCAATGTTACAGCCGAACGTTATTATCAGTTGATGAAGGATGTGAAAGATGCCAACCACAACATGATTCGTGTATGGGGTGGAGGTATTTATGAGGACAATCGTTTTTATGATGCAGCGGATGAAATGGGTATTTTAGTATGGCAAGACTTTATTTTTGCTTGTACTACCTATCCGAGCGATCCTAATTTCATGCGTCGGGTAGCCGAAGAAGCCCAATATAACATCAAGCGTCTCCGCAACCATGCAAGTCTGGCCATGTGGTGTGGCAATAACGAAATCTATGAAGGCATGCGTTATTGGGGTTGGGACAAGAAATATGAAAATCCCGCCATTTGGGAAGAAATGAAGCAAGGATACAACAAATTGTTCCACCAATTGCTCCCGTCAATCGTGAAGGAGCTTGATACCGATCGTTTTTATATGCACGGTTCTCCGTATGAAGCAAACTGGGGACGTCCTCATAGCTGGAAGATTGCAGATAGCCACAACTGGGGTACTTGGTATGGACAAAAACCATTCGAAAGCCTTGATACTGAAATACCTCGTTTCATGAGCGAGTATGGCTTCCAGGCATTTCCTGAGATGAAGACTATCGCCACTTTTGCAGAGCCGAAAGATTATGCATTGGAATCAGATGTAATGAATGCACACCAGAAAGCTTCCATCGGTAATGCTTTGATAAAGAAAACCATGGCTTTGTATTACGATGTACCAGAAGATTTCGAGGAATTGGTTTACAAAGGGTTGGTATTGCAAGGATTTGGAATCCGTCATGGAATTGAAGCACATCGTCGTAATCGCCCTTATTGCATGGGTAGTTTGTATTGGCAGTTGAATGATAGCTGGCCGGTAGTTTCTTGGTCAAGTATCGATTACTATGGAAACTGGAAAGCCATGCATTATCAAGGAAAACGTGCGTATGCTCCAATCTTATTGAATGCTTTCAAGGAAGGTGAACAACTTTGTATCTATACCTTGTCCGATGAGTTGGAAACAGTAAAGAACGCTACTTTGCAATTGAAGGTGATGGACTTTAACGGAAAGGTTCTCAGCAATAAGACTGTTAAGGGAGAAGTACCAGCCAATGCATCGGTGGTGTATTGTAAGGAAGAATATGCTTCGTTAGCAACAGATCCTAGCAATACGCTTTTGTTGATGACATTGAAAAACCAGAAAGGACAGGTTTTGTCTGAAGAAATTTATTACTTCAAGTATCCGAAAGAACAGAATTTGCCTAAAGCACAAATCCGCTATAAGGTGAAACAACAGGATGGCAAGTGCGAAATAACGTTGTCAACCAAGCAATTGGCTCGTGATATCTTTATCGAAATTCCTATACAGGGTGCAAGATACACCGATAATTTCTTTGACTTGCTACCGGGCCAGACAAAGAAAATAACCATTACCTCAGACCAGATTAAAAAGGTAGAACCGGTGGAATTTAAAATCAGACATTTGAAAGGTATAACTAAATAATTAATAATACTATGATGAAAAAAATCTTTCTTTTAACAGGGATTGCATGTTTCTCATTGCTTTCGGCTTCGGCTCAGAAAGAACCGGTAGACTATGTAAATCCTTTTGTAGGAACCACGAATTATGGTACGACTAATCCGGGGGCTGTTTGTCCGCAAGGAATGATGTCCGTGACTCCATTTAATGTCATGGGTAATGCTCCGGAAAACAGAATCAATAAGGATAAACAATGGTGGTCTACTCCGTATGAATTCAACAACAAGTATCTGACAGGTTTTGCACATGTCAACTTGAGTGGGGTAGGATGTCCGGAATTGGGCTCTTTGTTGTTGATGCCGACAGCTGGTGACTTGAATGTGAACTACGAAAATTACGGTAGTGTATACAGTCAGGAAACAGCTACCCCGGGATATTATTCCAATCGTTTGGATAAATATGGCATTAAGTGTGAATTGACAGCTACTCCACGTACTAGTTTGGCACGTTTTACCTTCCCTGCCGGTCAAGGAAATTTGCTGATGAACTTGGGGGAAGGTTTGACTAACGAAAGCGGTGCTACCGTTCGTTTTGTAAATGAACGCGAAATTGAAGGCTCTAAATTGGTCGGAACATTCTGTTATGTACCCGATGCTGTTTTCCCTATCTATTTTGTGATGCGTATTAATAAGGTTCCTGCCGAACGTGGTTATTGGAAGAAGATGCGACCGATGACTGCAGAAGCTGCTTGGGACAATACAGCAGGTAAGTATAAAATTTACAAATCCTACACCAAGGAAATGAGTGGTGATGATGTTGGTGCCTGGTTTACTTTCAATACAGCCGAAAACGAAGTCATCGAAGTTAGCGTTGGCGTTTCTTTCGTTAGCGTAGAAAATGCTCGTTTGAACCTGGAAAAAGAACAACCATTTGGTACTACATTTGACAAACTTCGTGCAGATGCTCGCAAGAGATGGAACGATGATTTGTCTCGTATGACTGTAAAGGGTGGTACTGAAGAACAGAAAGGTGTATTCTATACTGCCATGTATCATACTTTGATTCACCCGAATATCTTGCAGGATGTAAGTGGACAATATCCACAAATGGAAGGTAGCAAAATCTTAACGACTAATCGTAATCGTTATACCGTCTTCTCATTGTGGGATACCTATCGCAACGTACATCAGTTGATGACTTTGGTATATCCAGAACGTCAGATGGATATGATTCATTCCATGATGAACATGTATAAGGAACATGGCTGGTTCCCGAAATGGGAATTGTTCGGTCAGGAAACATTGACCATGGAAGGTGACCCTGCTATTCCGGTAATTGTAGATACTTGGATGAAGGGTTTGCAGGACTTTGACATCAACTTGGCTTACAAGGCTATGTATAAATCAGCTACCACTCCGGGTAAGGACAACCTGATGCGTCCGGATAACGATGATTACATGGCTAAGGGATATGTGCCAATGGAAAGTCAGTTCGACAATTCGGTTTCGCATGCGTTGGAATATTACGTGGCCGATCATGCTTTGTCTACTTTGGCCGAAGCGTTGGGTAAGAAAGAAGATGCCAAGTTGTTCTACAAGCGTTCTATGGGTTACAAGAACTACTTCTGCAAGGATTTCGGTACACTCCGCCCGATTACTAAGGAAGGAAAGTTCTATGAACCGTTCGACCCGAAGCAGGGTGAAAACTTTGAACCAAGTCCGGGCTTCCACGAAGGTAATGCTTGGAACTATACTTTCTTCATTCCGCACGATATCAAGGGTTTGACTAAGTTGATGGGTGGAAACAAGAAGTTTGTCGATAAGTTGCAGAGTGTGTTCGATCGTGGCAATTACGACCCGACCAACGAACCTAACATTGCATATCCGTATCTCTTCAGCCGTTTCAAAGGTGAAGAATGGCGTACTCAGAAGTTGATTAAGGAATTGTTGGCAAAGCACTTCACAACCAAGCCAAACGGTATCCCGGGTAATGATGATACCGGTACCATGTCAACATGGGCTATCTTCAGCATGTTAGGTTTCTATCCTGACTGTCCGGGTGTTCCTGAATATACCTTGACAACTCCTACCTTCGACGAAGTGGAAATCAAGTTGGATGCTAAGTATTGGGGTAAGGATAAGCTTGTCATCAAGAAAGAAGGTAACGGTGATTACATCAAGGAAATTAAGTTAGGTGACAAGAAATATGGTAAATACTTGATTACTCATGAAGATTTGATTAAGGCCGGCGAAATTACTTTTGTAACCGGTAATAGATAATGATAGAAAACTAAAAACTGATACGATGTTAACGCAAATCATTAATGCCCGGATTCTCACCCCTCAGGGATGGTTGAAGGATGGCTCTGTAATTATCAGAGACAATAAGATTCTTGAAGTAACCAATTGTGACTTGGCAGTAGTTGGTGCAGAACTGGTTGATGCCAAGGGAATGTTTGTGGTACCTGGAGGTGTGGAAATCCACGTTCACGGTGGCGGTGGTGGCGACTTTATGGAAGGTACGGAAGAAGCTTTCCGTACGGCGATTGCTGCTCACATGAAGCACGGTACAACCAGTATTTTCCCAACGCTTTCTTCTTCAACCGTACCCATGATTGAAGCGGCTGCCGAAACCTGTACCAAGTTGATGGCCGAACCCAATAGCCCGATTCTGGGTCTTCACCTCGAAGGCCATTATTTGAACATGGCGATGGCCGGTGGTCAGATTCCGGAAAACATCAAGGACCCGGATCCCAAGGAATACATCCCTATTATTGAAAAGTGGGATTGCATCAAGCGTTGGGATGCTGCTCCTGAATTGCCTGGAGCTATGCAATTTGCCAAGTATATCACCGGCAAGGGCATCGTTGCTTCGGTAGCTCATACACAGGCCGAATACGAAGATATCCGTGTGGCTTACGAATCGGGTTATACCCATGCTACTCACTTCTACAATGCGATGCCGGGTTTCCACAAGCGTCGTGAGTATAAGTATGAAGGAACGGTAGAAAGTGTTTACTTGATTGATGATATGACTGTCGAAGTGGTGGCCGATGGTATTCACGTGCCTCCAACCATTCTTCGTATGGTGTATAAAATCAAGGGTGTGGAACGTGCTTGTGTCATCACCGATGCTTTGGCTTGTGCAGCCAGCGATAGCCAAGTGGCATTCGACCCTCGTGTCATCATCGAGGACGGTGTATGTAAGTTGTCCGACCGCTCAGCCTTGGCCGGTAGTGTGGCTACCATGGACCGCTTGATTCGTACATTGGTTCAGAAGGCAGAAATTCCTTTGGAAGATGCCGTACGTATGGCTTCTGAAACTCCAGCCAAGATTATGAATGTTTACGATCGCAAGGGTTCTTTGCAACGTGGCAAGGATGCGGACTTGATGATTCTTGATGACAACTTGAATATCCGTGGCGTTTGGGCAATGGGTAAGTTGGTTGAAGGTACTTATACCTTGTAATAAAGTATGGCAAATTAAAATGTCCATCGGATAAAAATAGTAACATGTTGGTGCCTAGCGGTTTAAAGTCGCTAGGCACCTTTGTTTTGTCCATTGGTTTTCGCTTGCACTTCATTGGGAAGTACGTAACTTTGCACAAAGTGAGAAGTATTTGACTCATTTGTTTACGCTTACTGAAGAAAACATGTAAACATAAGCAATGGAAAGTTAATTATAACTTATGATTCTGCGATTATAAGTTCTGATTCTGTAATCAAAAGTTATGATTGCGTAATCAAAAGTTATGATTAACTTATGGATGCTGAAGAACAAGAGAATATATATAGAAAGAAACGGAAAATGAACATGAAGCAAGCTGGTTGGGTAGTGATGGCGATAGCATTGGCTGCCTGTTCGGGAGGAAAGCAATCACATGGCGATGAACGTAAGCAGGAAGAAGCCAAGTTCATAACCTATCCGATGCCGGATGATTTGCTGGCTTCCCAAAGGGAGTTGAAGTTAAGTGAATTGGCGGACTCGGTGTGGTATGTTCCTTTGGAAACAACCCCTCAATGTGTCTTGGCTGAGAAGTTC
>JAFQNW010000107.1 GCA_017420875.1 Bacteroidaceae bacterium | reverse complement strand
CACCGAACCGATGCAGATTTCTTCGCCTTCTTCGCTACGCCAGATAGGAAGCGGAGTACCCCAATAACGTGAACGCGAGAGGTTCCAGTCGTTCAAGTTTTCGAGCCACTTGCCGAAACGTCCTGTACCGGTTGATTCCGGCTTCCAGTTGATGGTCTTGTTGAGTTCCATCATACGTTCCTTAGCAGCAGTAGAGCGGATGAACCAAGAGTCGAGCGGATAGTACAACACCGGCTTGTCGGTACGCCAGCAATGCGGATAGTTGTGCACATGCTTTTCAATCTTGAAGGCCTTGTTTTCGCCCTTCATGTTGATGCAGATGAACACGTCGAGCGATTCGGCCTGCTGAGCAGCCTTTTCGTCGTACTTGCCATTCACGGTGAACTGAGGGTCGTAGGCGTTCTTCACCCAACGTCCTTCGTAGTTCTTATAAAGTTCCTTGTTTACGCAAGTGTTCAAGAATTCTTCGTCGAGTTCTTCCATGAGGTAGAACTTACCGGTCAAGTCCACCATCGGACGGGTTTCGCCCTTCTTGTTGATCATGAACAAGGCCGGGATGCCGGCAGCTTTCGCTACAAAGGCGTCGTCCGCACCGAATGTCGGAGCGATGTGTACGATACCTGTACCGTCTTCGGTCGTTACATAGTCACCCGGAATCACACGGAATGCCTGAGCCGATGCATCGTGCCATTGGCCTTCTTCATCTACGCTCACCGGCTTCACCCATGGGAGGAGTTGTTCGTATTCCATGCCCACGAGGTCAGTACCCTTGTACTCGCCTACCACCTTGAACGGAACGAGCTTGTCGCCCGGCTTGTAGTCTTCGAGGGCGAGGTCAGCAGCCTTCGGGTTGAAGTGCATGTTCAAGAGGGCCTTGGCCAATACCACGGTCATCTTTTCGCCTGAGTAGCTATTGTAAGTCTGAACGGCTACATAGTCAATCTTCGGACCCACACAGAGAGCCACGTTCGATGGCAATGTCCATGGAGTGGTGGTCCATGCGATGAAGTACGGAGTACCCCACTCTGCCATTTCCGGCTTCGGGTTCTTCATCTTGAACTGACCGATAACGGTAGTGTCCTTCACGTCACGATAGCATCCCGGTTGGTTCAATTCGTGCGAGCTGAGACCGGTACCTGCGGCCGGAGAATACGGTTGGATGGTGTAACCCTTGTAGAGCAAGTTCTTGTTGTAGAGTTGCTTCAAGAGCCACCAGAGGGTTTCGATGTAGCGGTTGTCGTAAGTGATGTACGGGTCTTCCAAATCGACCCAATAACCCATCTTATGAGTAAGGTCGGTCCATTCCTTGGTGTACTTCATCACGTCCTTACGGCAAGCGGCATTGTATTCGGCTACCGAGATGGTCTTGCCGATGTCTTCCTTGGTGATACCCATCGCCTTTTCCACACCGAGTTCCACGGGGAGGCCGTGAGTGTCCCAACCAGCCTTACGCTTCACCTGGAAACCCTTCATGGTCTTGTAGCGGCAGAAGGTGTCCTTGATGGTACGAGCCATCACGTGGTGAATACCCGGCATACCGTTTGCAGAAGGAGGACCTTCGTAGAATACGAAAGAAGGACATCCTTCACGTTCTGTCATACTTTTGGAGAATACATCATTTTCGTCCCACTTGGCCAACACTTCCTTGTTCACTTGCGAAAGGTTGAGCTGGGAGAGTTCTGCGAATTTCTTACTCATAATTTCTATGTTGTTTTTATTTTTCTTATTTGGTGTTTGGTGTCATTCTGAACAAGGTGAAGAATCTGAAAAAGCGATAGTTTATGTACTCAGATCCTATGCGTTGCTCAGGATGATACGGAGGATGTAAACACTCCCCTAAAAATTTAAAGTTGCAAATTTACAAGAAAATTGGTTAGATAGAAAACTTTTACCTCTTGTTTTTTAATAAAGTATGCTGATATTTCGTAACTTTGCAGCCAAAATTGTAAGAATACATGAAATTGAATAAAATCACTCCTATTAAGAAGAAGCCCAGCCTATGGGCATTAAGCCCGTTGTTTGTATTTCTTTGCTTGTATTTGGTAACTTCCTTGTTGGTGAACGATTTCTACAAAGTGCCCATTACGGTCGCTTTCCTGATTTCTTCTATCTATGCGATAGGTATCACCCACGGTCTTTCCATCAATGATCGAGTGATGCAGTTCTCGATGGGAGCAGCCAACAAGAACGTGATGCTGATGATTTGGATATTCATTCTGGCAGGAGCTTTTGCTCAGAGTGCCAAGGATATAGGTGCCATCGATGCAACCGTTAATTTAACTCTCCAGTTCCTTCCGGGCAACCTGCTTTTAGCTGGTTTCTTTCTGGCTGCTTGCTTTATTTCTTTGTCCATCGGTACCTCGGTAGGTACGGTAGTAGCCTTGGTTCCCGTCATTGCCGGCATTGCCGAAAAGACCGGAATGGACATGGCTTTCATGACCGCTATCGTGGTGGGCGGAGCTTTCTTTGGTGACAATCTCTCGTTCATTTCCGATACCACCATTGCAGCTACCCGCACTCAGGGATGTGCCATGAAGGACAAGTTCAAGGTGAACTTCCGCATCGTGCTTCCGGCAGCATTGCTTGTGCTGGGCTATTATGTGTATCGGGGCTTTGGTATGGAGGTTCCCCACGAATCCTACCCCATCGAATGGCTCAAGGTACTCCCCTATCTGGTGGTGCTTGTCACTGCTTTCATCGGGCTGAATGTGGCCATCGTGTTGGTGCTGGGCATCCTCTCTACCGGACTTGTGGGCCTTTGTACGGGCAGCATCGGCGTGTTCGACTGGTTCTCGTCCATGGGTAACGGTATGACCGGCATGGGCGAACTGATTATCGTGACCTTGCTGGCCGGTGGCATGCTCGAACTTATCCGTTTTAATGGCGGAGTGGACTACATCATCCAGCTGCTTACGCGTAAAATCAATGGCAAGCGGGGTGCCGAACTCTGCATCGGAGCCTTGGTGGCCATTGCCAATGTGTGTACGGCCAACAATACCATTGCCATCATCACGGTGGGTCCGCTGGCCAACGAAATCGCTACGAAGTACCAGGTGGACAAGCGGAAAAGTGCCAGTATTCTGGATACCTTCTCGTGTGTGGTGCAGGGCATGATTCCCTACGGGGCACAGATGCTGATGGCGGCCAAGCTGGCCTCGCTCTCTCCGCTCTCCATCATCGAATACTTGTATTACCCGATGGGCATTCTGGTGATGTCGTTGTTCAGTATCATGGCCCGTTGGCCGAAGAAATACTCTTGATAACCAGTCTTTTATCTGATAGATATGCAAAAAGGGAGCCTCAAAGCTCCCTTTTTTGTCAATCCTCGTAAGCTAGCGGAGACCAGTTCCAATACTCGTCGAATGCCGCTAGTGCCTGTTCCCGTTTCAGAATGGATTTTCGATTGTTGTGGAAAGCGAGATCGTACCCCTCCCAGATAGCGTTCATGTCCACCTCGTTCATGCGGATGCCGCACTCCACGCACGTCATTCCGGCAAGAAGCAGAGCCGTTCTGTTCAAGTGTCCGAACTGCTTGTAGCGTTTCGGTCGGGGGATGCTTTCGTTCCCTCCCAACCCTGTCAGCTTGAGTACCGTGCGGATGTATGCCTCCGTGTTGTTCTCGGTGGGCGGTGCCCATCGTTCGATGATGTTCCGCACCGTATAGGCCTTCTTCTCCTTCTTGAAGGTCAGGCAATACGTGTCCAGCACCTTCCACGCCGCCCGGTACCCGTACGCCATGGATTCGAATTGCACAAAGCTCTTGTCTATCTGCTGGGTGCATGCCCCCTTCCAGTGGTCGGCCGTGTGGCGTATGTTCAGGGGATTGTTGTTTCGTAGTCCTCTTGTCATGTTCATTAAGTTTTAAAATAACTGCCATCTGCCATCTGCCATCGCTTAGCGACTTTTCAGATAAGCAGCGGTTTTGGTATAGGATTGTTTTCCTTGTTCGTCCTCGTTGCCCATCGGCTCTATGTAGTTCCGTTTCTTCCAGGTGGCCAGCATGTTTCCCACGCTACCGTGCACGATTCCTTGGCGGATACGCATTTGCGATGCTTCCTCGCGGGTAAACACATCCGGTAACAAGTCCAGCAGGTTCTGTGGCCCCCGCTTCCTGTTGGTGGTGCCCGCGTTCTCCACCTCTTCGATGGCATTGCCGAAGAACTGCATCTTGCACCACAAGTCGTACTGCAACGACCAGCGGATGAAGTCCTCCGTTACCTTGTCCCACACGCCCCCTTG
>JAFQNW010000106.1 GCA_017420875.1 Bacteroidaceae bacterium | reverse complement strand
GTGTTTTTTCATAGTTGTTCATCAAAAATGGGTTAATGGCCCGTTATGGGGCAAACAATCAAATGATCTCTGCCCGTAAAGATAATAAATATTTCCGAAAATTCAAACCTAATTAAAGAATACAATTCATATCATAGATGAAGGCATTTTTTTAAAACGTCTTCACGTTTGCCGTCAAACGCCTTCACGTTTTTAAAAAACGTCGTGAAGAAAAAGCATTTTGCCCAGAAATTCATCCGTCAAGAACAACCAACTTTTCAAAAAAATTGTTTACTTTGTAACAAGATACATAAAAACAGATTCACTATGACGAAGAAGAAAGAAAAAAAGGCAGGCAAATACATGAAGAAAAGTGAATTGGCCGAGCAATTGATGACCTGGATGCAAATGCGACCCGGTGAAGATTTTGCAACCAAACAAATATTCCGTGGATTGAACCTCACCACGCACCCACTCAAGATGCTCTGCATGGATATCCTTCACGAAATGGCGGAAGACGACTTCCTGCAGATACTAGAAAACGGACACTTCAAATTGAACGATCATGGCTTGATCATGACAGGAAAACTTATTCGCAAAAGCAACGGAAAGAATACCTTCATCCCCGACGAAGGAGGACAACCCATCTCCATTGCCGAACGAAACTCTGCACATGCCATGAATGGAGACAGAGTGAAAATCTCCCTCTGTGCCAAGCGGAAAGGACGCAAGGCCGAAGGTGAAGTCATCGAAATCATCGAACGAGCCAAGGACACCTTCGTCGGCACCCTGAAAGTAGAAAAATATTATGCATTCCTCCTGACGGAAGACCGCATTCTGGCCAACGACATATTCATCCCTCGCGACATGCTGAAAGGCGGGAAGGATGGCGACAAAGCCGTAGTGAAAATCATCAAATGGCCGGAAGACGCCAAGAACCCCATCGGAAAAGTAATCGACATCCTGGGACAAGCCGGCGACAACACCACCGAAATGCACGCCATCCTGGCCGAATACGGATTGCCATACGTCTATCCTAAAAACGTAGAGGCAGCAGCAGATAAAATCTCAGACGTCATCACCCCCGAGGACTATGCCGAACGCGAAGACTTCCGCGACATCACCACCTTTACCATCGACCCTAAGGATGCGAAGGACTTCGACGATGCCCTCTCCATCCGCCTACTGAAGCCCGGGCTTTGGGAAGTTGGCGTACACATTGCCGACGTGACCCATTACGTAAAGGAAGGAAGCTGCATCGACAAGGAAGCCGAAAAGCGTGCAACCTCCGTCTATCTGGTAGACAGAACCATCCCGATGTTACCCGAACGCCTCTGTAACCTGCTTTGCTCCCTCCGTCCAAACGAAGAAAAACTAGCCTACTCGGCCATCTTCGAAATGAACGACAAGGCCGAAGTCAAGAAATCACGCATCGTCAAGACCGTCATCAAGAGCGACCGACGCTTCACCTACGAAGAAGCACAAGCCATCATCGAGACAGGCGAAGGAGAATACAAGGACGAAATCCTACAACTCAACCAATTGGCTCAAATCCTCCGCAAGAACCGCATGTCGGCCGGTGCCGTCGATTTCGACCGCGTGGAAGTACGTTTCGAAATCGATGAAAAAGGCAAACCACTCAGTGTATACTTCAAGGAGTCGAAGGAAGCCAACAAACTCATCGAAGAGTTCATGTTGCTGGCCAACCGCACCGTGGCCGAACGCATCGGGAAAGTCGCCAAGGACAAGAAAGCAAAAGTATTCCCGTATCGTATCCACGACCTTCCCGACCCGGACAAATTGGAAAACCTCAACTGGTTTGTCAATCGCTTCGGATACAAAATCCGTACCTCCGGAAGCAAGTCGGAAGTATCGAAATCACTCAACAAATTGCTCTTCGATGTACGCGGGAAAAAGGAGCAGAACCTTGTCGAAATGGTATCGCTGAAAGCCATGCAAAAGGCCAAGTATTCCACTCACAACATCGGACACTATGGCCTGGCATTCGATTACTATACCCACTTCACCTCGCCCATCCGACGTTTCCCCGACATGATGGTTCATCGCCTGTTGGCTCGTTACCTGGCCGGCGGACGTACCGCCATGGAAGCCAAATACGAGGATTTGTGCGACCATAGCTCAGAAATGGAACAGATAGCAGCCAATGCCGAACGGGCTTCCATCAAATACAAGCAAGTGGAATTCATGAGCGAACGTATGGGAGAAGTGTTCGAAGGAACCATCTCCGGAGTCACCGAATGGGGACTTTATGTCGAGATTAATGAAAATAAATGCGAAGGCATGATTCCAATGCGTGAATTGGACGACGACTATTACGACTTTGATGAAAAGAGCTATTGCCTCACCGGTCGCCGTTATCACAAGAAGTACAGCCTAGGAGATCCTATACGCATAAAAGTGGCCCGAGCCAATTTAGAAAGAAAACAACTCGACTTTATGTTGGCTGAATAATCATAAGAAGATGGATGTGCGATACTTACACATCCATCTTTTTTAATTTCATCATCATTTTACCCTACGATTCAATTGATTGTTAGCCTTTTCAGGTTTGGATTTACCAACCCGTTTTCCACTAGATTTCTTCTTGTTTTGTTGTTTTGCTTTATAAGCAAAAGGATTCTTACTAGCCATCTTTAATTACTTTTCTGCAAAAATAAAGTAAATAATCCAATCTCATAGCTTTTATTGCTTTTAAGAAAAGATTTCGCTATTTTTGCATTAATGTAAAACTGATTCTATCATGAAAAACCTGACTATCTTATTATTTCTGATTCTTTGCTCGTGTAGTGTAGAAGATCAAGTAGGCAAACCGTATCAAGGTTGGCATCCAGGCGAAATGGACATCCACCATATTTACACCGGACGTGGAGAAGCCAATTTCTTTATTTTCCCGGATGCAACCACCATGTTGATTGATGCCGGCGATCATGATCCTGCCTACGAAGATTTTCCTTATATGACCAAGCCGATGCCAGACAAGTCTCGCAGATCCGGCGAATGGATAGCCCGATACATTGAACGTACCAATCCTAACAAGACAAAGGTAGATTACCTCATGGCTTCTCATTTCCATAGCGACCACACAGGAAGCATCAATTCAAATGCAGCGATGACTTCCGGCCGAAATCCAGATTACAAGCTCGTCGGGATGGCAGAAGTGGGTGAATGGATACAATTCGGTACATCATTCGATCGTGGGTATCCCAATTACAACTATCCAAACATTGTCAACGATGCCCATACCCAAAATTATCTGGCATTCATCAAACATCATGTCGAACATCATGGCTTGAAACAAGAAGAGTTCAAAGTGGGGAAACTTAACCAAATCTCACTAAAGAACAAACCCGAAAAGTATAACAATCTCTTCTCTATCCGCAACCTGGCTGCCAATGGAGAAATTTGGAATCGGGAAGACAATACAACAACCCGTTATTACGATTTGAATCCTATGAATATAGAAGGACGCCAAAATGAAAACACCAAGAGTATCGCCCTCCGAATTGATTACGGAACTTTTAGTTATTACACTGGAGGCGACTTGACAGGTAGCGTCAAAGATGCAAACGGAAATTCCATCAATTTGGAGGCCAAAACCGGTGAAGCATGCGGACAAGTAGATGTTTGCAAGTCCAACCACCACTCCTACCTAGACTCTATGCACGAAGGATTCTTGGAAGCCATTAAAGCCAAGCATTATGTAAATTGCACTTGGGACTTGCAACACTCACAACCCAAGATATTCCAGCGAGTCCTCTCTAAAAGCGATTGTCTCATCTTCCACCAATACCTATGGCCCGAACAAATGGCCAAGCATGAGGGCGAAGAATGGACAAAGAAGGTCATCGAACAAGGACACATCGTAGTCAAAGCTTACGATAAAGGCCGGAAATATAAAGTCTACATTCTTTCTGCCGAAAATGAAGAAATGATTGTCAAGGCCATCTATGGTCCTTATGATAGTAACCAATGAATAAATAATCAGACAGACGGGGGCAACTAATTAACAGATTGCCCCTGTCTTTCGTTTTTTATTACTATCTTTGTTCCCTTAATTGAAATATGTAATAATCATACCTTTATGAAGGAAGAATTCGAGTTGATAGCCAAAACCTTCCACGGACTGGAAGAAGTCCTGGCAAAAGAACTTACTGAGTTGGGAGCCAGTAATATCGAAATAGGCAACCGTATGGTAGCTTTCACAGGCGACAAGGCCTTGATGTACAAGGCAAACTTTTGCCTCCGTACAGCTATCCGCATCTTAAAGCCTATCAAGCACTTCAAGGCCAACCATGCCGACGAAGTGTACGACAACATCAAAGCCATCCCTTGGGAAAACTATCTGGACAACACCAGCAGCTTTGCCGTGGATGCCGTAATATTCTCCAACGAGTTCCGCCATAGCAAGTTTGTGGCCTATAAAGTGAAGGATGCCATTGTAGATTACTTCCGCGACAAGACCGGCGAACGCCCCAACGTGCGAATAAACAATCCCGATGTGCTGCTCAACATCCACATTGCCGAAGACCGATGTACCCTCTCGCTCGATAGCTCGGGAGAGTCGCTCCATCGACGCGGATACCGTCAGGAGGCCGTAGAAGCACCGCTGAACGAAGTGCTGGCCGCAGGCATGATTCTGATGACCGGATGGAAAGGCGAATGCGACCTCATAGACCCTATGTGCGGTTCGGGTACCATTCCTATTGAAGCGGCACTCATTGCACGAAACATTGCTCCCGGCGTGTTCCGCAAGGAATTTGCCTTCGAGAAATGGGTGGACTTTGACCAGGACTTGTTTGACTCCATCTATAATGATGATTCGCAGGAACGTGAATTCAATTATAAGATTTACGGCTATGACAACAATCCGAAAGCCAACGAAATCGCCACTCACAATGTAAAGGCAGCTGGCTTGAGCAAGGAAATCGTGTTAAAGTTGCAACCGTTCCAACAATTCGAGCAACCCAAAGAAAAAAGCATTATCATCACCAACCCACCGTATGGCGAACGTATCTCAACTGACGACCTTTTGGGCTTATACAAGATGATTGGCGAACGACTGAAGCACGCCTTTGCCGGAAACGATGCCTGGATATTGAGCTACCGCGACGAATGTTTCGACCAGATAGGCTTGAAACCATCCGTTAAAGTAGAACTATATAATGGTGCCTTGGAATGTCAATTCCGCAAGTATCAGTTGTTCGATGGAAAATACAAGACCTTCCGCCAGGAAAACGAGGGCAAGGAATTCAAGCCACGCCGTGACGACATTCGCCCTCGCCGTAGCTTTGGTGACCGCCCCGAAACAGGAAAGCGTTTTGACAGAAACGAACGCAGATTTGAAGGGAAACGTGGAGACAAAAGAGGAGAAGGCCGTCGCCCGGGGGGAAAACCCTTCGAAGGAAAGCGGTTCGACGGAAAGAAGGACTTCAAAGGTCCACGTAAGTTTGAAAAGAACTCATAACTCATAATTCAAAAAAATGAAAAGAATACTTAATCTGCTAGCAATCGTCCTTATGACAACAGCCGCGATGATGGCACAAGACAAGAAAAGCTTCACACTGGAAGACTTGTTGCCAGGAGGAAACAATTACTTTAATCTGCAGCCTAAGAACATCCAAGGGCTTACCTGGTGGGGCGACCAACTGCTGAAGCCTACTCTGGAAGAGGTAAAAACCATCCATCCGAAAGATGGAAAGGAAACCACTTTGTTCACACTGGAAGCACTGAACAAGGCTTTGGAAAGTGTCGGAATCAATCGAGTACGTGCATTGTATACCCTGAACTATCCGTGGGCAGACAAGACGTTGGTGCAGCTGCCGAAAAGCCAGCGTTATGCGGTGTACAACTGGGAAACCGGTGCCGTAACTACCCGCAATGACTTACCCAAGGAACCGTATGCCAACGTGGACTTGAACGCCACAAGCGGTAACATGGCTTATACCATAGGAAACAATTTATATGTAAATGGAGTACAGGTTACCAACGAGCCTGAAGGAGTACTCTGCGGACAGAGTGTGCACCGCGATGAATTCGGCATTCACAAAGGTACGTTCTGGAGTCCGAAAGGAAACTTGCTGGCCTTCTACCGAATGGACCAAAGCATGGTCACAGATTATCCGCAAGTAAACACGTCGACACGGATTGCGACCTTGGAACCCGACAAGTATCCCATGGCAGGAATGACCAGCCACAAAGTAACCATCGGTGTATTCAATCCTGCGACCAAGAAAACCATCTATTTGAAAGCAGGTGACCCCACCGACCGATACTTTACCAACGTAAGCTGGAGTCCGGACGAAAAGAGTGTCTACGTCATTGAACTGAATCGGGATCAAAACCATTCCCAACTGATGCAATACAATGCCGAAACGGGCGAAAGAATGGCCATGCTGTACGAAGAAAAGCATCCAAAATATGTGGAGCCTCAGAACCCGATTACCTTCTTGCCTTGGGATGAAACCAAATTCATCTACCAAAGTCAACGGGATGGATTCAACCACTTATACCTATTTGATGTGACCGGAAAGGAAATCAAGCAACTCACTCAGGGCGAATGGTTAGTTAAGAGCATCGTTGGCTTCAACCAGAAGACAAAGGAAATTATCATCATGAGTACAGAGATTTCTCCGCTACAAAGCAATGCGTTCGCCGTGAATACCCAAACAGGAAAGACACGCTTGATTGGTGCCAAGGAAGGAGTACACCGGATTCAGCTTTCGGGTAGCGGGAAATATGTGGTGGATAGTTACACAGCTCACAACGTAGCACGTAGCATCGATATCATCCCGGTATCAGGGAAAGGAAAAGATTTGAACTTGTTGAAGGCCAATCACCCAATGGAGGCTTACAACATGCCGGAAATCACTCTAGGTACCATCAAGGCTGCCGACGGAAAGACAGACTTGTACTACCGACTAGTGAAACCGGTAAATTTCGATGCCAGCAAGAAGTATCCGGCTGTCATCTACGTATATGGTGGTCCTCACGCTCAGAACATCACCGATACATATAATTATGGTGTACGCGGTTGGGACATCTACATGGCTCAACTGGGTTATGTGATGCTCACCGTCGACAACCGCGGTAGCTCGAATCGTGGATTGGAATTTGAGAACGTGACTCATCGTCAATTGGGCGTGGAAGAAATGAAAGACCAAATGAAGGGGGTAGAACTCCTGAAGTCACTCAGCTATGTGGATGCCGACCGCATTGGGGTACACGGATGGAGCTTCGGCGGCTTCATGACGACCAACCTGATGCTGACCTACAACGATACATTTAAAGTGGGGGTAGCAGGTGGTCCGGTAATCGACTGGAAAATGTACGAAGTGATGTACGGTGAACGCTACATGGACACTCCGCAAAACAATCCGGAAGGTTATAAGAACTCTGACCTCACCCAACGTGCCGGTGACTTGAAAGGCAAACTGCAAATCATCATCGGAGGTAACGACCCTGTCTGTGTGCCTCAACACAGCTATGCTTTCCTCCGTGCTTGTATCGATGCTGGAACACATCCCGACTACTTCATCTATCCAGGTGACGGGCATAACATGGCCGGACGCGACCGTATCCACCTGCACGAACGAATCACCCAGTATTTTGAAGATTTCTTGAAATAAATTTAACCTCCTACCATGTCATCCTGAACGTAGTGAAGAATCTGTTTACACCCACTTTATGCACTCAGATTCTTCACGATGCTCAGGATGACACATAGAGAAACAAAACAACATATATGAAACTATTGCTATTAGGATCGGGCGGACGTGAACACGCCCTGGCTTGGAAAATAGCCCAAAGCCCGAAAATCGAGAAACTGTACATCGCTCCGGGCAATGCCGGAACACGGAACGTAGGCGAAAACGTGGCCATCAAGGCGGACGACTTTGAAGCCATCCGCGAATTTGTAGTGAAGAACGATATCAACATGGTGGTGGTAGGCCCCGAAGATCCATTGGTGAAGGGCATCTATGACTTCTTTAAAGAAGACGAAGCCTTGAAGAATATTCCGGTCATTGGACCTAGCCGTACTGGAGCCGTACTGGAAGGCAGTAAAGAATTTGCCAAGGAGTTCATGATGCGGCACAACATCCCCACAGCGGCTTACAAGAGCATCACCGCCGACAATCTGGAAGAAGGTCTTGCCTTCCTCGAAACGCTCGAAGCTCCTTACGTACTGAAAGCTGACGGACTTTGTGCCGGCAAGGGTGTTCTCATCCTCCCCACCTTGGAAGAAGCCAAAAAGGAACTGAAGGAGATGTTGGGCGGCATGTTCGGAGGGGCATCGGCCACCGTAGTGATCGAAGAGTTCCTGAGCGGCATCGAATGTTCGGTGTTCGTTCTGACCGACGGAAAGAACTACCAGATTCTGCCGGAAGCGAAAGACTACAAACGTATCGGTGAAGGTGACAAGGGCTTGAACACCGGAGGTATGGGCAGTATCTCGCCTGTGCCGTTTGCCGACAAGGAGTGGATGCAGAAGGTAGAGGACCGCATCATCCGTCCCACAGTGGAAGGTCTTGCCACAGAGGGTATCGACTACAAGGGTTTTATCTTCTTCGGACTAATCAACGTGAAAGGTAACCCCATGGTGATAGAATACAACGTCCGCATGGGCGATCCGGAAACGGAAAGTGTAATGCTCCGTATCAAGAGCGACCTGGTGGAACTCTTCGAAGGGGTAGCCAATGGGAATCTGAATGAAAAGACCCTGGAAATAGACGAACGAGCCGCAGTGTGCGTGATGCTGGTGTCGGGCGGTTATCCTGAAGCGTACGGAAAGGGATATGCCATCACAGGGTTGGACGAGATAAAGGACAGCATTGTGTTCCATGCCGGAACAGCCGTGAAGGACGGACAGGTGGTGACCAGCGGCGGACGCGTAATCGCCGTCAGCTCGTATGGAGCCAACAAGGAGGAGGCTTTGGCTCAATCGTTCGCCAACGCACAGAAAATCTGTTTCGAAAAGAAGTATTTCCGTTCGGACATCGGGTTCGACCTGTAACGATAGCAGAGTACGAAAGGAATGGGTGCAAACGGATTTCGAAAGGAACTGACCACGGGAAGATGGACGCTACCCGTGGCAGTTTTAGTATGCCTGCTGCTTTGGGGAAGCACGTTTCGACAGTGGGATGAACTGGGAAGCTTGGTTACCGTGACCCTAACGGGCTATGTCATGATTGAAATGAATACGGCCTTTACGCTAATTCGGACACGAACAACACTGCCCGTATGCTTGTTTTGGTTCCTGATGTCTTCGTTCATATTCCTGCACCCGTTTGAATGGACAGACCTGATTCCTTTCTTGTTCGCGGTATCGCTCTACCAATTGTTTGCAAGCTACGAATCGGCAACAGCACCGAACGCCATCTTTCATTGCTTTCTCTGCCTGGGTCTGGGAAGTTTGATTTTCCCTAAATTGCTGTTCTTTGCTCCCGTCTTCCTGGTAAGTACCATCAGCTTCCGTTCGTTGAACGTGAAGAGCATGCTGGCTGGAGTATTGGGATTGGCAACGCCGTATTGGTTCTTACTGGGACATGCGTTCTGGCACGAGGAAATGACGATGTTCTACCGCCCATTCCGCGAGCTGTGCCAATTCCAGTCCACCTCTTATGCCACGCTGCCGATACATGAATGGATTTCATGGGGAGTGATGAGCCTCTTGTCGGTGGGGTGTAGCTTTCATTACTTGCAAGTGGCTTATCAGGACAAGACGCGTACACGGATGTTCCTGTCGCTGATGGTGGCCATCAATATCTGGACCATGCTTTGGATAGCCTTACAACCGCAACAGTTGACTATCTTGCTGCCCATCCAACTGATAAGCATTTCATTTTTAGCAGCTCATTCGTTTATTTTAACGCAGAATCGTTTATCGAACTTCTTTTTCTTTGTTACATTGATAACGCTTGTTTTATTGACCATTTATAATCTATGGATACAATTCTTCAATTTTTAATCGACTGGGGATATTGGGGACTCTTTATCGGGTCTTTCATTGCCGGAAGCGTTATTCCTTTCAGCTCCGAAGCTGTTCTGGCTGCCTGTGTGGGTCCGCTGGGGTTAGACCCCATTGTCAGTACACTGGCGGCGACTGCCGGAAACGTCGCAGGGGGCATGACCTGCTATTGGATGGGACATCTGGGCAAAATGGAATGGATTGAAAAATATTTCCACGTGAAGAAGGAAAAATTGGACAGGGCCGAACGGTTCGTTCACGGTCGAGGAGCCTGGATGGCTTTTTTTGCCTTCATCCCCATCTTGGGAAGTGCCATCTCGATTGTGCTTGGCATGATGCGGGCCAATATCTGGATTGTAATGCTCTCCATGACCATTGGGAAGATACTCCGCTATGCCTTGCTGGTGTGGGGAGTGGTTGAAGCATCGGTACTCATCACACAACCTTGATCATCATGAAACTGGAACAAACAGCCGACGGAAGCTTCACGCTCTATGTGCCCGAACTGGACGAACACTACCATTCAGTAAAGGGGGCGTTGACCGAATCGCAACATATCTTCATTGATATGGGACTGAAACATTCTCAGGCGACCAACCCATACATCCTGGAAATCGGATTGGGAACCGGACTGAATTGCTTCCTGACTTACCTGACAAGCAAGGAAACGGGACAGGCCATACACTATACAGGAATCGAACGTTTTCCGCTTTCGGAAGAAGTAATCGACCAGCTGGACTATGCAACCCTCATCGGGAAAGGAGAGAAGGAAGTTTATCAGGCCATTCACCAGGCTGCATGGAACAAGGAAGTGCTTCTTTCGCCACATTTCAGTTTGCATAAAATCGAAGGAGATTTCACGCAATATTCCTTCCTAGGGAAGTATGACTTGATTTACTTTGATGCCTTCGCTCCCGAAAAGCAACCGGAAATGTGGGAACAACCGCTGTTCGACATGCTATATGAATTGTTAAACCCGGGAGGTATCCTCACCACTTACTGTGCCAAAGGAGTGGTGAGAAGAATGCTGCAAGCCGCCGGATTCACGGTCGAACGTCTGGCTGGCCCTCCGGGAGGGAAAAGAGAAATATTAAGAGCAACAAAAAACAACTTATGAAACAACTGATATCGATCCTCATAGTTCTTTGCCTGACTGCATGCGGTTCGGCACCTTCGTCGGGCGAAGCACCCACATTGACCGTCACCCTGGAGCCGTTACGCTACTTCGTCGAAGCCATTGCCGGCGACAAGTTTCAGGTGGAATGCATGGTTCCGAAAGGAAGCAGTCCAGAGACTTACGACCCCACTCCGCAGCAACTGGTCAAACTGAGCCAAAGTCAAGCTTACTTCCGCATTGGGTACATCGGCTTCGAACAGGTATGGATGGAGAAGCTGCAAGCCAACTCGCAGATAAAGGTATTCGATACTTCCAGAGGGATTACACTGATTCATGCGGACGGACATTGGCACGGCGACCACTTCCATGAAGGAGGGGTGGAACCGCACGTTTGGAACTCTGCAACGAACGCAGTAATCATTGCCGAGAATATCTATACTGCCCTTACCGAACTGGATACAACCAATCAATCCTACTACAAGGAACGGTTGGATAGCCTGAAGCAGACCATCCAGGCAACCGATAAACACATTCGCAAACTACTCCGCAATGCTGACCATAGCTTTTTAATATACCATCCTGCACTCAGTTATTTTGCCCGCGATTACGGATTGGAACAAATCAGCATCGAAGAAAGTGGAAAGGAACCCTCGCCTGCCCAACTGAAAGCTTTGATTGAGACTTGCCGAAAAGAACAGATACGCGTCATCTTCGTGCAACAGGAGTTCGATACCCGCAACGCCCAACTTATTGCCGACGAACTGGGAGTACAGATTGTCCCTATAAACCCTTTAAGTTATGACTGGCCCGCAGAAATGATTCGTGTAGCCAAAACCCTCAACAAACAATGACAACCATGGCTCATCCACTCATAAAAATAACCGACCTTTCGGCCTCGTACGACCGCAAAACCGTATTGAGTCACGTCAACCTGACAGTATACGAACACGACTTCCTCGGCATCATTGGCCCGAATGGAGGCGGAAAGACCACATTGGTAAAAAGTATCCTCGGCCTTCATCAGCCGGATGAAGGAGAAATCCGGTTTTATCAGGATGGAAAGGTCGTTCCGAGCATCAACATGGGTTACCTTCCACAGTACAACCACATCGACCGGAAGTTCCCTATTTCCGTTTCCGAAGTTGTGCTTTCCGGCCTAAGCAAGCAGAAGTCCCTGTTCAGCCGTTACAGCAAAGAGCAGCACGAACAAGTAAGGCAAATCATTGTCCGCATGGGACTGGAAGGGTTGGAAGAGCGGGCTATCGGGCAACTTAGTGGCGGACAGCTCCAACGAACCATGCTAGGCCGGGCGTTGGTTTCCGATCCCGAAGTCATCATTCTGGACGAACCCAACACCTACATCGACAAACGTTTCGAAGCCAAGCTGTACGAGTTGTTGGAAGAAATCAACCGCGAACGGGCTATCATCCTAGTAAGTCACGACATCGGTACCGTGCTGCAAAATGTCAAGACCATCGCTTGCGTCAATGAGACTTTGGACTACCACCCCGACACCGAAGTGCCGCCCGAGTGGCTGGAAGCCCATTTTGGCTGTCCCATCGAATTGTTGGGGCATGGCAATCTGCCCCACCGTGTATTGAAATGCCATACACACAACCATTAATTGAAAACAATTATCTACTACAAATATTATAACATGATGAAAAAAACAGTATTATTAACCCTCTGTTTGTGGTGTGTAGCAACGTTGATACATGCCCAGCACATTCCTACTTTGGAAGAAGCCGTCTATGGTGGTTTGATTAGAACCGAAGGCGGCGGATCAGTCAATTGGATGAAAGACGGTGAGCATTACTCCAAAATCGAGAAGAATGCCGCCGGTGGTTTCGATGTCATGGCTTATAGTGCCAAGGACAACAGCAAGGAAGTCCTGATTCCTGCAGAAAAGTTAGTCAATCCTACGACAGGCAAACCTATCTCTGTACGCAGTTTTACCTTCAGCGAAGACAACAATCAAGTGTTGATTTACACTAACACTCGTCGAGTATGGCGAATGGATACCCGTGGAGACTATTGGGTATTGAACATCCAAAGCGGCAAGTTACAGCAGATAGGTCAGGCACGTCCGGAAGCGACGTTGATGTTTGCCAAGTTCTCGCCCGACGGAACCCGTGTGGCCTATGTATCCGAAAACAACATCTACGTAGAGACTTTGGCCGATGGATCGGTTGTACAGCTCACCACCGATGGCAATGAAAAGATTGTCAACGGCACCTTCGACTGGGTATACGAAGAAGAGTTCGGTTGCCGCGACGGTTTCCGCTGGAGTCCCGACGGACAATACATCGCCTATTGGCAAAGCGATACCAACGGCACAGGCTGGTTCGACATCATCAACAACGTCGATTCCATCTATCCTACCATCCAGCGTTTCCCTTATCCGAAAGCAGGTACTACCAACTCGGCCGTGAAGGTAGGTTACGCACCGGCCAAGGGTGGAGCAACCACCTGGATTAATATCCCGGGAGACAGCCGCAACAACTACATCCCTCGAATGGAATTCATTCCGGCAAGCAATGAGCTCTTCATCCAGCAGATGAACCGCCAACAGAACACCAACAAGGTGTGGATTGCCCGTATCGGCGATGCTAACCCTGTGAACATCTTTACCGATACCGATGCTGCTTGGGTAGAAACCAACGATAACATCCATTGGTTGAAGGGAAACAAGTACTTTACTTGGGAAAGCGAACGAAGCGGATACCGTCATCTGTACCGTGTGAGCCGCGACGGCAAGGATATCCAACCCATTACCAAAGGCGATTTCGACTACATCAGCGAAGTGGGTCTCGACATGGACAAAGGCCTCGTTTACTTTATGGCCACTCCCGAAAACTTTACCCAACGCTACCTGTACCAAGCCAAACTGTTTGGCAAGGGCGAAGTGAAGCGTCTCAGTCCGGCCGACCAATCGGGCCAACACCGCTACCACATGTCGCCTACCGGCAAATGGGCTGTTCATACCTTCAGCAACGCCCAAACCCCTCCTGTAATCGACATGGTTTCGTTCCCTAACCACAAGAGCGTACGCCTGATTACCGACAATGCGAAGGCTCGCGAACAATGGAAAGCATTGGGATTGAATGCCAAAGAATTCTTCAAAGTACAATCTGGAGACTGGACACTGGATGGCTGGATGATTAAACCGGTGAACTTCGATGCCAGCAAGAAGTATCCCGTTATTCTCGATATCTATGGCGAGCCGGCCAGTTCTACCGTACAAGACTCCTGGAGCGGAAGCATGTGGCATCAGTATCTGGCTAACCAGGGTTACATCGTCATCAGTATCGACAACCGCGGAGCCAACGTTCCTCGTGGTCGTGAATGGCGTAAATGCATCTACGGCGAAATCGGTACGCTCGCAAGCCTCGACCAGTCCAATGGTGTGAAGGATTTGGCTCGTCAATACTCTTTCATCGATGCTACGCGTATCGGTGTAACAGGCTGGAGCGGTGGAGGTAGCCAGACGTTGAACTGCATGTTCCGTTACCCCGACGTGTTCCACACCGGTATTGCCGTTGCCTTTGTATCGGATTACCGCCTGTACGACACTATCTACGAAGAACGCTACATGAACACTCCACAGGCTAATCCTGAAGGTTATCGCAAGGGGTCTCCTATCGGTTATGCCTCTGGCCTGAAGGGTAATCTGTTGCTTATCCACGGTACGGGCGACGACAACGTACACTATCAAAGTTGCGAAATGCTGGTCAACGAGCTTGTCCGCTTGGGCAAGGTGTTCTACCAGCTCTCTTACCCGATGCGTACCCACGGCATCAGCGAAGGCCGCGGTACTACTTACCATCTCCGCAAGAGCATGGTAGACTATTGGTTGAAGAATCTGCCAGCAGGAGGGAGATAGTGACTAGCGACTAGCGGATAATCATTGGAATTATTCAGAGCGAAGGGAGGAAGAATCTCGGACACATCAAGTGGATGTACTCGAGATTCTTCCTCCCTTCGGTCGTCTGAATGACACAATCATTCTAGTAGCTATCCGCTAGTCATTATTTATCCCATCTCGGATAATCGATGGTGAAATGCAATCCGCGGCTTTCCTTTCGTTCCATGGCTTGTCGGGTAATCAGATATCCGATGTTAATCATGTTTCGCAGTTCGCACAGCTCTCGTGATGCCTTGCACCGTTTGAACAGGCGTTCCGTTTCCTCGTACAAAATGTCTAGCCTGTTCCATGCCCTAATCAGGCGAATGTTGCTGCGTACAATCCCCACATACGACTCCATAATCTGGTTTACCTCCTTCATGCTTTGCGTGATGAGCACGCGTTCTTCCGGGTTCATGGTTCCTTCCGCATCCCATTCGGGTATGTCCTCGTTGTAGTCATAGCGTTCCAGAACACTCATTGCATGCTTGGCCGCTGCATCCGCATACACCACCGCTTCGATGAGCGAGTTCGATGCCAGTCGGTTACCTCCATGCAATCCCGTACACGAACATTCGCCGATGGCATACAGCCGTCCGATGCTACTCTGCCCGTTCAAGTCCACTTGAATACCCCCACACAAATAGTGAGCCGCCGGAGCCACGGGGATGTAGTCCTTCGTAATGTCCACGCCTATGCTCAAGCACTTCTGATAAATATTGGGAAAATGCTTTTTCGTCTCCTCCGCATCCTTGTGCGTTACATCCAGAAACACATGATCCTCCCCCCTCAGCTTCATTTCGTTGTCGATGGCTCTGGCCACGATGTCCCGCGGAGCCAGCGAAAGCCGTGCATCATACTTCTGCATGAATTCCTTGCCGTCCTGCGTCTTCAGGATGCCTCCATAGCCACGCATCGCCTCCGTGATGAGATAGCTGGGACGGTCTCCCGGATGATACAGAGCCGTGGGATGAAACTGTATGAACTCCATATCCTTCACCACCCCTTTCGCCCGATACACCATGGCGATTCCGTCGCCGGTAGCCACCAGCGGATTCGTCGTCTGCCGGTACACCGCCTCACATCCTCCGGTAGCCATCACCGTCACCTTAGAGAGGAACGTATCCACCTCGCCCGTCTCCTCGTTCAGTACATACGCCCCATAGCACTTGATGCCCTGCGTGTACCGCGTCACGATGATGCCCAGATGATGCTGCGTAATGATTTCCACGGCAAAGAAGTGCGTAAACACCGTGATGTTCGGGTGAGCCTTCACCGCCGCTATCAAGCTCGTCTGAATCTCCGCCCCCGTGTTGTCCTTGTGATGCAGGATGCGGAACTCCGAGTGCCCCCCTTCCTTATGTAGGTCGAAGTCGCCATTCTCCTTGCGGTCGAAGTCCACCCCCCATTTTATCAGCTCCTCGATCTGAGCCGGAGCCTCCCGTACCACCTTCTCCACGGCTGCCGGGTCGCTTATCCAGTCGCCGGCAACCATCGTATCGACTATGTGTTTCTCAAAGTCATCTACCCTCAGGTCCGTCACCGAGGCAATCCCCCCCTGAGCATAATACGTATTCGCTTCCTCCAGCCCTGCCTTGCAGATTAGGGCCACCCGACCCTTTTCGGCCACCTTCAGGGCAAAGCTCATGCCCGCTATACCCGAGCCTATCACCAGAAAATCATATTTCCTAACCATATCCTATTCTTTTTATAGCGACCGACAGCATCCGCCAGTCCCCCATCTCAAATCTTCAAGAAAATCTTCTGTCTGTACAAGAAGTAGAGCAGCAGCCAACCCACCGCCACAAAGCCGGCAGCATGTACCACGGCCGCCCAATCCTCGGGACAAAGATTAGCTACACCTCCCAGGAAGAACCGCTCGATGCGTCCGAAGTCCACAATCCGTTGCACCATGTAGATGGTGATCGAGTTCATCCCGATGATGCGGAAAGCAAACGTCCACTTCTGCCAACCTTTTACATCAATTATATAATAGAACACCGCCATCATGGCTAGCGAGTAAGCACCTACAGCACAAACAAACGTGCTCGACCACAATTTTTTGTTGATAGGCAATACACCGTCAAATGCCCAAGCCACCAACGCCAAAACCACGGCACCGCTCAGCATCCACAACGTCTTCTTGTTTCCCGAAACTTTGTTATTACGAATCAATTCACCGGTAAATACACCCAGCATCGCCGTAACCACCGCAGGCAAGGCCGAGAACAATCCTTCCGGATCGAAAGTACCTTTGTTGTATAGCAAACGTCCCGGCATAAACAATCGGTCAATGTATCCCACCAGGCAACCTTCCATCGAAAGCGGATCACCCCCCGGCACATCGGGTGCGGCCACAAACTTACTCAATAAGCCATACCCTATCAAAATCGTAGCAGCAATCACGATGCGGGTACGCAATCCGAAATGCACAAACAAAATAGCAGCTCCTGCCCATGCTATCCCGATACGGGCCAACACACTGGCACAACGCAACTCGGCAAAATTCAATTGGAACAAGCCGTTATAAATCAAGCCAAACAGAATCAACATCAACATTCGTCTGAGTATCTTTTTATGAATATCCCAAGAAGTTGCCCCCAGCCTACGCTGGTTGGCCAACGAGAACGGGAACGACACCCCGGCCAAAAACAGGAATAACGGGAAGATGGTATCGTGATGGGCCAATCCGTTCCAATCCACATGATCCATCTGAAGGGCTATTTCATCGGTTACTACTCCCGGCGACAAGGCACACAGTTTAGCCACCAGCCCCGAAAAGCCCATAATAAACAGCATGTCAAAACCTCGTAAAGCATCGAGCGACATCAGACGTTGATTCTTCATAGCATATCGATTTTTAGATTATTATACAAATGTATAAAATTCCTTTTTTTCATTGTACTATCTGACGAAAAATTATTATCTTGCAAACAAAAAATAAATTAGTATGAAATATCAAGTAGCAATTATAGGCGGCGGTCCAGCAGGATACACAGCTGCTGAAGCAGCCGGAAAGGCTGGATTAAGTGTCGTTTTGTTCGAAAAGAAAAGCCTCGGTGGGGTTTGTTTGAACGAAGGTTGTATCCCTACCAAGACCTTACTTTACTCTGCTAAGGTTTACGACTATGCCAAGCATGCCACCAAATATGCTGTAACGGTTCCCGAAGCTTCATTCGACTTGGGTAAAATCGTGGCTCGCAAGCAAAAGGTAGTCCGTAAATTGGTATTGGGCATCAAGGCTAAGCTGACGGCTCATGGTGTAAACATCGTAACAGGAGAAGCAACCATCGTCGACAAGAATACCATAAAATGTGGGGAAGAAACTTACGAATGCGAAAACCTGTTGCTTTGTGCCGGTAGCGACACCTTTATCCCTCCTATTCCAGGAGTAGAAAACGTAAATTATTGGACACATCGCGATGCTCTCGACAACAAGGAAGTTCCGGCTTCATTGGCTATCGTAGGCGGTGGCGTAATCGGTATGGAGTTTGCATCCTTCTTCTGCAGCTTGGGTGTAAAAGTGACCGTTGTAGAAATGATGGACGAAATCCTGGGTGGCATGGACAAGGAATTATCAGGTATGCTTCGTGCTGAATATGCCAAGAAAGGCATCAAGTTCTTGTTGAGCACCAAGGTTATCGGCCTTTCTCAAGACGAAAATGGCATTACTGTATCTTACGAAAATGCTGAAGGGCCCGGTAGTGTTAGTGCCGAAAAATTATTGATGAGCGTCGGTCGCCGACCGGTAATGAAGGGCTTAGGACTGGAAAACCTGAACCTTGCACTGACCGAACGCAAATGCATCAAAGTTGACGAACACCTCCAATCGTCCATCCCGGGCGTATATGTTTGTGGCGACTTGAATGGTTTCTCTTTATTGGCCCACACCGCTGTCCGCGAAGCCGAAGTAGCCATTCACCACATCATTGGCAAAGAAGACAGCATGAGTTATCGAGCCATCCCAGGCGTAGTATATACCAATCCTGAAATAGCCTCAGTCGGACAAAGTGAAGAAGCACTGAAAGCTGCCGGCATAGCATACGAAGCCATCAAACTCCCAATGGCCTACTCCGGCCGTTTTGTTGCCGAAAACGAAGGAGTGAATGGAGTATGCAAAGTTTTGGTAGGCGAAGGCGGAATTGTATTAGGTGCTAGCATGTTAGGCAATCCGGCTTCCGAACTGATTATCATCGCTGGTATGGCTATCGAAGACGGCAAGAAGTTGGAAGACTGGAAACGATACGTATTTCCACATCCTACTGCCGGAGAAATTTTCCGTGAATTTTAAAGGTATTTATATTTAGGCACGGATTACACGGGTTAACACGATCATAGTAATTCAACAATCGTGTTCTCCGTGTAATTCGTGCTTATTCATAAAATATACTGAATGAAAAAGCTCTTTCTATTATTAGGATTAATTATTTCTAGCCACATTCTCTATGCCCAATCACTCGCCCAGCGACTGGACTCTTTACTAAACAACCCTTTATTGAAGACTTCGGAAGTGGGCATTACGGTTTTTGACCTAACAGAAGGCAAATCGCTTTACCGCTATCAAGACGAAAACCTTTACCGCCCGGCATCGACAGAGAAAGTGATTACTTCGGTTACAGCTTTAGCCCAGTTGGGTACAACATACACCATGGACACCCAACTCCAATACACCGGAACCATTGAAAACGATACATTGAAAGGCAATCTATATCTGATAGGTGGTTTCGACCCCGAATTCATGGAAGCCGATTTGGACTCGTTAGTCGACGCTGTCGCCCAAAGTGGTATCCGCTACATCAGTGACACCTTGGTAGCCGACGTTTCCATGATGGATTCCATTTATTGGGGACCAGGTTGGTCGTGGGACGATGTGCCTAACTCTTTCCAGCCCTATCTATCCCCTCTCATGCTGAACCGGGGTTGTGTGGATGTCACCGTTACACCAACCATCAAAGATTCATTACCACAAATTACCTGTTCCCCCACCTCCGACTATTACCAAGTCAGCAACCAAGCCATTAGTCGAAATCCGATGGTCAGTAAACTGAAAATTACTCGTAACTGGCTACATGGAGGCAATCAAATACAGGTGTCTGGTAATGTAAGCCGAACAACAACCGAAACACTGAGCATCTACGATTCCAAGGCATTCTTTTTCCACACATTTACCAGCCGGTTAAAGGAACGAGGCATTACAATCTCTGCTACCGCCTATGCCGATTGCCCGATTCCAAACGATTCACTAACCGTCACTCCACTTTATGTGCATCGACGCCCCATCAGTCAAGTACTGAAACAAGCTTTGAAAGAAAGTGATAACCTCTGTGCCGAAGCCATGTTCCACCATCTGGCCAAGCAATATGCTTTCCATAACCGAGTAAGTTTCGAGGACGGTACGGATGCCATCAACGACTTCATGAAAAAGAATTTGGGATTTAATCCGGAACATTACCGGATAGCCGACGGAAGCGGTGTCTCTCTATATAATTATGTATCTCCACGTTTACTCTTGGAGTATTTGAAGTATGCTTATTATCATCCGGACATCTTCCATCCGTTTTACGAATCCTTGCCCATAGCCGGTATAGACGGCACCTTACAATATCGCATGAAGAAAACACCTGCCTACCGGAAAGTGCATGCCAAGACCGGTTCGGTGACCGGTGTCAGCTCGTTGGCCGGATACGCCAAAGCAGCCAACGGACATCAGTTGGCCTTTGTCATCATCAATCAGAATGTCATGAAACTTCGACAAGCAAGGGCTTTTCAGGATCGCATTTGCCAATTGCTCTGTCAATAAGAATCAGTCGAACACCTTGAATTCATAGCCTTGTTCCAAAAGCCACTCAATGGCTTTTGGCAAGGCATATTTCAAGTTTGCTTCCGACTTCAGCGAATCGTGGAAAGTAATGATGGAACCATTCCGCACATATTTCTTTACTTTTCCAAGTACCTGCGGACCATTCAGTCGCTTGCTATAATCACGGGTTACCAAGTCCCACATCACTATCCGATAACGGTTTCTCAACGCCATGTATTGTCCCCAACTCATCCAACCATGCGGTGGACGAAAAAGATTGCTTTTAATCAGTTCGTTGGCCTTTTCGGTATTGCCTAAATAATCACAATCCAAATGTTTAAATCCTCCAAAGTGATTGAAAGTATGGTTTCCTACCCGATGCCCCCTATCTAAAATCATCTGGAATTCCTCTGGATGTTTCCTTACGTTATCACCCACCAGAAAGAACGTTGCCTTGATGCCGTAACGATCCAGCACATCCAGCACCCAAGGGGTTATCCTAGGGATAGGGCCGTCATCAAAAGTCAGATAGACGGCCTTCACGTTCTTGTCCATCCGCCACAAAGCACGCGGATAAATCCAACGGAGCAATAAAGGAGGTTGTTCGATAAACATGATTATTTCTTTCCTACACGGTCGTTAAACAAACCATAAAGTTCTTCAAACTTCTTGGCATAATGTACAGCCATTTCAGATGCAGCCATTTCATCGTCTTCACCTGCAGTTTCAGCGGCCTTTATCAAAGTCTGGTTGATTTCGTCCAACATATAGAAATTGCGTACACAATTTTCGTATACACTGGCTAGTTTCTCATCATCCAGGCTCATATACCAAGTTATGTATTCTACCGACTTATCGGCCAATTCTTCCAAAATAGCTTCAGCTTTGGCCTTTTCGCCCAACGCCAAATAATTGTCGGCCATTTCCTTTGAGCTGCTCATGATGTAGTCATGCGGCACAGTCGTATTCGGAAGCACTTGCTGGCAATAATCCAATGCCTTCAATGCCTTATCGTTCTTACCTTCCTTAATAAGTTCGGTAGCCAACTGCACAAACATGCGTCGATGAGTCTGCGACATGCGAAGCACCGTTTCATCCAAGTAAATATCTCCCTTGTCAACCCCGCCGAACTTGAACTTATGCATCAAGTTATCGTACATCTTTTCTGTATCGATACGTGCACCAAGTGCCGTTGTATTGAACGGAGTGATTCGGTAAGCCAAACCTTCCTGCATGAAGTTATTACCCAGGTTCAGGTGATTTTCTTGCCCCACAGTGATGGCCATGTACATCGGACGTTCCCAGTTGGTATTGGCCAACATTTCGAGCATCATCATTTCGCTCTTGTACAATACCCGCTTGCCCTTCAAAGAAATGTGCATGTATTCAGGAATTTCGCCATGGAGCGAATCCGGAATCATCATGCCCGAACGTTTGATGGCTTCCTTATCCAATTTGAGGACGATGCTATCGGTCGGAATAACCTGCTGACCTATTTTCGGATTACGAATCCAATGACGAATGATGTTCTTCAGTTCATACGGATTATCACCAAATTCCTTGGCTGCTTCCGCTGGGTTCTGCTTGTAGAAGTTATTGATAGTCTGCATCATTTCCGGACGAACAGCTACGGCTTCGTTATGTCCTTGTACATATTCCAGACGATCCCATTCGATAGGCACTGCCGGCGAGTCGTATGAATCACGCTTCATCTGGTCGATGTACCAGTCGGTCTGCAAATAGCTGAGGTTACAAACACGCACATCGGTACGGTTTTCTTCCACTTCCTGGTTGTACCACAATGGGAAGGTATCATTATCACCGTTGGTAAAGATAATCGGATGTCCTTGTTCGGGCACACTATTCAAATAGTTCAGACCAAAGTCGCTACAAGTATAGCGTCCGCTACGGTCGTGGTCATCCCATGTCTGGCTTACCATTTGTACAGGCACCATCAGACAGGCCACGGTAGCCAAGATAGCTGCCGGCTTTTCGCCAATCTTCTTTTCCAACCATTGGGCAATGCCCGCTACACCCATACCAATCCAGATGGCAAAGGCATAGAACGAACCGGCATACGCATAGTCGCGTTCACGTGGTTGAAGTGGTGTCTGGTTCAGATAAAGCACGATGGCCAAGCCTGTCATGAAGAACAGGAAGAACACCACCCAGAACTGCTGTACTCCGCTTTCACCCTTATAGGCCTGCCAGAACAAACCAATCAATCCCAGAATCAAAGGTAAACAGAAGAACACGTTGTGCCCCTTGTTGTTTTTCAAATCCGAAGGCAACAGTTCTTGATTTCCCACCAATACATTGTCGATAAACGGAATACCGGTTATCCAGTTACCATGCTCTATTTCTCCGTGGCTCTGGATGTCATTCTGACGACCGGCAAAGTTCCACATAAAGTAACGCCAGTACATGAAGTTCACCTGATAGGAGAAGAAGAACTTGATGTTATCCCATTGGGTAGGAATCTTCACCATCAGAATTTCACCACATTGGTCGTAGGGCACGGTGCGGCCTTCCACGCCACCCAACCAGTCTTCGTAAGCCTGCGTATGAGCCTCGCTATACATACGTGGGAAGAACATGTTCTGTGCATATCGGTAATCGGTCTTGTGACGAACAATTTCGTAGCTGTCCTTTTCATTCTCCGATTCCTTTTCCTTGCGTTGGTATACCGGAGCACCTTCCACTACATCGTACACACAGGTACCATCTTGTTCAATCAAAGCCGGTTTCGAGCCGTATGTCTGTCCGTAGAACAACGGACGGGTACCATATTGCTCACGACCCAAGTATTCACCCAGGGTAAAGATATCTTCCGGGGAGTTCTGATCCATCGGTGTATTGGCACTCGAACGGATAACAATCAAGGCATACGATGAATAACCCACCATAATCATCATGATGCAAAGCAACGCAGTGTTGAGCGTACGGGCACTGATTTGCCATTTCTGGCTCAAGTTGGCAAACAAATAAGCAGCCAGGGCACCCAGTACGATAATTCCTAAAACAATGCTTCCGAAACCATGGCCATAGAAAGGAATACCCAGCATGGCAATGGTAGTAAGGAAAGAGATATTCATCAACTTCCGGCTTCGTTCGGTATAGCTCTCGTACACGCCCCAAATGATGGCAGCTGCCAGCAGAACGATATAGACAATCACACCCGTATTGAAAGGCATGCTCAAGGTGTTGACAAACAACAACTCAAACCATCCGCCTACCTTCACCACACCTGGCACAATGCCGTAGAGCACTACAGCCACCAATATGGCCGAACCCGCCAAAGCAAGCAAACTACCTTTCAAATCGGCATTCGGGTTCTTCTTATAATAATAAACCAGTACAATCGCGGGGATACAAAGCAAGTTCAACAAGTGAACCCCGATACTCAACCCCGTAAGGTAAGCAATCAGAATCAGCCAACGGTCGCTATGAGGCTCGTTGGCCACATTCTCCCATTTCAGGATGAGCCAGAACACCACGGCGGTAAACAAACTGGAGAAAGCATACACTTCACCTTCCACGGCACTATACCAGAAGGTATCACTCCAGGTATACGCCAAGGCACCCACCAAGCCGGAACCCATGATGGTAACCAACTTGCCGATGGTCATCTGCGTATCGTCGGGACACACCAACTTCTTCACCAGATGCGTAATGCTCCAGAACAGGAACAGGATACATCCGGCACTCATCAAGGCATTCATGATGTTTACCCAATAAGCCACCTGCGAAGGGTCGCTGGCAAATTGACTGAAAAGATTGGCTACGAGCATAAAGAAAGGAGCACCGGGCGGGTGTCCAACTTCGAGTTTATATCCGGTAGTAATGAATTCCGGGCAATCCCAAAAGCTGGCCGTAGGCTCCACGGTTGCACAATAAGTAATGGCCGCAACCAAGAAAGCGAACCATCCGGTCAGATTGTTCACTAGTTTGTACTGTTTCATGAAATCAATTTAGTTCGTTAACGGCCGCAAAGATACGAAAGAAAAACGATATAACAGATGAATGGTTGTTAAAAGAGCACAACGAGGCTTAAGTGCCCGTTTCCGTTGTCCGTTTTTGATAGAGATGTCCGAAATC
>JAFQNW010000105.1 GCA_017420875.1 Bacteroidaceae bacterium | reverse complement strand
CGAGCAAACCGTGGTATTTTCTCGTGTTACAATCAACAATGGTAGTACAATGGTAAGCTCCCGAACGGTTCGTACGAAGAACTTCTCTTGGAAGAGTTTCTTCAAGATTCGTCATGAGAGTCTTGTCAAATCGTAAGTAACTCATAGTTGTTATTTTAAGGTTATTAAAATCCAAAAGGTGTCATACCTATTTATATATGACCTTCAAAATTAACTAATTTATATTGAAAGCAAAATTTATTCCTCTTTTATTTTAAAAAAATGATTAAAATTCCCCTTCATGCATAAAATCAGTCATTAAAAAGTTCGAAAGTGAACTTGAAACCGACTTCGCCAAACTTTCCGTTAACGGCACTGACGAAAGCACCGACATCGAACACGTGAGTGCCAATGCCATAACCCAACTCGATATAAGGATTCAGATGAGGCATGAAAAGCACACCTCCATAAAGGCGTTCATGCTGAATCATGCCCAGCAGGCGGTTCAACGGACGCAGAAGAATGAAGGGAGATTCGTAGGTGACATGTCCACGCCAATATTGACGCGAGGAGTTGAACCAGCGTCTGTCCAAAAGTTGGAAAGTGCCTCCGATTTCATCATTCCATCCTTCGGGTATATTCCTTCGCGAAAAGTTTACAAAATCCACGAAGTAAACATTATCCATTTTGGTGAACATTCCACATCCCAAACGATAGCCGATGGTGCGTATCTGATTCAGTTTGATTTTCTGCTGTACATCCAATTCCCATCTTTCGTGCTCGTCGTTGCTACCAAGCACTCCTTTCAAGCCACGTTCGTAATCAAGGATGAAAGTGGGCATGCTAGAACCTACGTTCATCTTTCGCCGGCCATTCATGTAATAGTATAATCCAGGTGTCCACTCAAGACGGATACGCGGAGAAAAGCTATTGTAATTGGAGCGAATCTGGTACTTTTGCAATTGTGGCCAGATGAGGTCCTTCAACTCCGGGTCGCCTTTATCGGCCAACGAACGCCAATGCATGGAGGCACCGACTTTCACCAACAAACCGTTGACCGGCTCTATCGAGTGGAAGACATTCAAGTAAATATCCTTGAAGTAATCCAACTCCACATTGTTGAAGCTGAAAAGGCTATCCGGCAAGGCTTGCAATTTATCCAGCACCACACTACTATAAATGCGGTTACCATTACCGACGGAAGCTTCAAAGGCTCCCAACTTCTCGGGCCAATACAGGTAAGACATGCTGCTTTTCAGGTAGAATTCCTTGTACTTGAAATTGTACCCCACCTGTGGAGTTATCTTCAGCATCCGTCCGCTAGGAAAGAGTCGATTGTACTTAAATTTCTGTTTGTACGACACCCCTCTGCTATGGCTATAATCCAACATGACCGGATTAATGAGAGGCGAACATTTCACACTTCCAAAACCCGAAATATTTACATTATAATTGGTCACAAGCATATCACCCACCTGCCCCCAGAACTCGGAAGATTTTGTCTTCGCTTTTTCTTTTTCCGCCTTCGCAAGTTGCAACGTATCCCTTCGCATCTGGTAGCTTTGGTAAAGCGAATCTTCGCTGGCCAGCAAGGGGACAGGCCTCATCAGCTGGAAGGAATCCTTGTCGGTTATCACCTGACTGGTATCGCACTCCAGTCGATAGAATTCGGTCAGGTCGTGATGGTGCTTCTTTTGCGATTTTCTTCGTGGGCCACCTTCGTAGAAGGTCACCTCGTCGTACTTCATCCAGGCATCGGCATTGGCCTCCAGATGATTTCCCATGAACTTGAAATGTAAATCCAAATCCAAGCGTACGGGCAAGAATTCCTCGGGTCCCTCCTCACCCATGACGGTCTTCAGGGTAAACTGAATCATGTCGAATTTCCCCTCCAATTGAATCTCACGGATGGTCCACACCTGATCGCTCACCCACATGTATCCGCTCACCAACTGAGTACCCCTGAACTTGGGGACGATACGGATTTTATATTGCTGGGCATCCGAGGGACCTACAATCGTATCCAGCAAATAGGTATAGTAGTTGGAGGATTCCTCGTCGAGCGGAGAAAGCAACCTTTCCTTCATCATCGAGGAGGAATATACATTCATATTCAAGAACTCGGACAAATCAGTGAGTTGTCCCCGATTGCGGGGCAAAGTACCCGACATGGCCTTTACCTTTCTATTATAGATGTCGGGGGCAGTATAATGCATCTCGCTCATCGACTCCAGGATGTACTCGTTCACACCCTTCTCGAGGCGAAACATCGAGGGGATGTAGCGAATCAGCTTGTTGCTCTTATGCACCTTGATGTGTTGCTTCATGTAGACATCGGCCTTGTATTCGTCGACGATGCGTGAATAGAAGGGTGAAAACTGAAACACACTCTTCAGGATGGAGTCGGGCACGAAAGGCTTGTCGTTCACACGTGCCTTCTGCCCTTCCGCATACACATCGAAAAGGGCAAGCATGCTCACCAGACAAAGGATGGTTACATATTTCAGATTTCGGCACATGGGATATACGTTTGTTTCTACAAAAGGCAAATATAAATAAATTTAACAACAACAACAACGAAACAAAAGTTTTCTACGAGGAACGGGGTTGAAATTTTATCGCACACATGATAATATATTTCATAAAAAGCAGTATTTTTGTGTCGAACAAACAATAATATCAGGACTACAATGTCGAAAATGAGATTTTTTGCCCTCCAGGAACTGGCCAACAGACGCCCCGTTCAAGTGGATTATCCCTCTAAAAAATTAGCCGAGTATTATGGTGCACACGTGTTCGACCGTAAGAAAATGCAAGAATTCCTTCCTAGCGAGGCTTATAAGGCCGTAATCAATGCCATCGAAAAAGGAATCCCTTTCAACCGAGAAATGGCCGACATGATTGCCAACGGCATGAAAAGTTGGGCAAAGACATTCAATGTCACCCACTACACACATTGGTTCCAACCCCTGACCGATGGTACCGCCGAAAAGCACGACGGATTCATCGAATTCGACGAGGATGGCGACATCATCGAACGATTCTCGGGTAAACTACTCATCCAGCAAGAGCCTGACGCATCGAGCTTCCCCAACGGAGGTATCCGCAACACGTTCGAAGCTAGAGGATATACCGCTTGGGATGTATCATCTCCGGCCTTCATCGTCGACAAGACACTTTGTATCCCCACCATCTTCATCTCGTACACGGGCGAAGCGTTGGATTACAAAACCCCGTTGCTCAAGGCATTGGCTGCAGTAGACAAGGCCGCAACATCCATTTGCAAAATGTTTACACCCGAGGTAAAAAGAGTACATGCCAACCTGGGGTGGGAACAAGAATATTTCTTGGTGGACACCGTGCTATACAACGCACGCCCTGACTTGTGCATCACCGGACGCACCCTGATGGGACACTCCTCGCCGAAAGACCAGCAATTGGACGACCACTATTTTGGCTCCATCCCTTCGCGTGTCACCAACTTCATGAAGGAGTTGGAAATAGAATGCCACAAGCTAGGCATCCCCGTAAAGACCCGCCACAACGAAGCAGCACCCAACCAATTCGAGTTGGCACCAATCTTCGAAGACGTAAACCTGGCCAACGACCACAACCAGCTGGTAATGGACCTGATGAAGCGTATCGCCACCAAGCATAACTTCACCGTGTTGCTTCACGAAAAGCCTTTCAAGGGTGTGAACGGATCGGGCAAGCACAACAACTGGTCTTTATGCACCGACACCGGAGTCAACCTCTTCGCACCTACCAAAACCGCTGAAGGAAACATGCTTTTCCTGACCTTCGTGGTAAACGTGCTGATGATGGTATACAAGAACCAAGACCTCTTGCGTGCCTCCATCGTAAGTGCCGGAAATAGCCACCGATTGGGTGCAGCCGAAGCTCCTCCCGCCATCTTGTCCATCTTCTTGGGCGGACACTTGTCGCACATGCTCGACGAGGTAGCCGAACGCCTGGGCGATGCCAAGCTTACCGCCGATGAAAAAATAGCCCTTCAACTAGGTATCAGCCGTATCCCGGCCATCTTGTTGGATAATACCGACCGAAACCGTACCTCACCATTTGCCTTCACCGGTAATCGATTCGAATTCCGAGCAGCCGGCTCATCGGCCAACTGTGCAGCTTCGATGATTGTCATCAATGCAGCTATGGCCCACCAGCTCAACGAATTCAAGGCACAAATCGACGCCCTGGTGGCCAATGGCACCGAGCAAGAAGAAGCCTTGTACAAAGTCTTGAAGGAAACCATCATCGCCTCGAAAGACATCCGCTTCGAGGGCGACGGATACTCGGACGAATGGAAGGCAGAAGCAGCCCGTAGAGGCTTGAGCAACATCAACCATGTGCCCGAAGCCATCATGAAGTTCAACTCACCACAATCACGCAACGTATTGTTGGGCGAAAAGATCTTCAACGAAAACGAGCTGAATTGCCGCATCGAGGTAGAGTTGGAAAAATACACCAAGAAAGTACAGATTGAGAGTCGTGTGCTGGGTGATTTGGCCATCAACCACATCGTTCCTACGGCCGTTATCTACCAAAACCGCCTGCTCGAAAACCTCCGTGGCCTGAGAGAAATCTTCTCGCCCGAAGAATACGAAGAACTAGGCTCCGACCGCAAGGCACTGGTCAAGGAAATCCAACAACACATCTTGGCCATCAAGCAACTGGTAAGAGAAATGACCGAAGCACGCAAGATATCCAACCGTTTAGGAAGCCAAGTGGAAAAAGCCTTCAGCTACGAAGAGCATGTAAGTCCTTATCTGGAAAAGATTCGCGAACACATCGACCACTTGGAGTTGGAGATAGACGACGAAATCTGGCCATTGCCTAAATACCGCGAATTGTTGTTTACGAAATAACCAAAAGGGAGAGTCAATCTCCCTTTTTTCCATTTTTTTACCCTGTTTGTTTCTTTTTTACTTTTTTCTTTCTACCTTTGTGCTCTATAACACGGTTTTATAGCATAAAAGCATGGTAAAGAAGGAATTAACAGAAACGGAAATAGCTGAATGCATTCCTGATCTATGGCAACCTCTCACCCCCGAACAAAGAGCGTTGCTGGTCAAGAACTTTACAATCCAACGATATAAGAAGAACGAAATTATCTATTGCGAAGGCGAAACACCGATGCACCTGATGTGTCTTCTTAGTGGGAAAGTCAAAATATTCAAGGAAGGCGTGGGTGGCCGAAGCCAAATTATCCGGGTAATCAAAGACCAGGAATACTTTGCCTATCGTGCCTACTTTGCAGAAGAAAATTTCGTGACGGCAGCAGCAGCATTCGAGCCATGTACTATCTGCCTCATCCCTATGCCCATCATCATGCAGCTCTTGCGAGAAAACAACGAGCTGGCCATCTTCTTTATCCGCCAATTGTCCATCGACTTGGGGGTATCGGACGAAAGAACCGTGAGCTTGACACAGAAGCATATCCGTGGACGCCTGGCCGAATCGTTGTTGTTCTTGAAGGAAACCTACGGGGTGGAAGAAGACCAGTCGACATTGAGCATCTACTTGTCGCGTGAGGACTTGGCCAACCTGTCGAACATGACCACTTCGAATGCTATCCGTACCTTGTCGAACTTTGCCACCGAGAAGTTGATAACCATCGACGGACGCAAAATCAAGATTATAGAAGAAGACAAGCTGAAGAAAATCAGCAAAATAGGATAAAACGAAAGTGGATGTGTAGTACTACACATCCACTTTTTTTATCACACCATCCGAGAAACATCATGAAAAATCTCGGTAACGCCCACTTGATGCGTTTGAGAGCTGTTTATAAGATGGCTTTACCCTCTATTCTTTTTAATTAGGAATAATCAACGTCAATCCTTCAGGCACAATCCGCACTTCCAACGGACATTCCTCGTGCAAGATACGTCCATCCAGACTTACATCGGCATTCATGGCACGAAGCACCTTTACCTTGCGGGTACGATAAGGCTTCACCGTCTTGTGATTCAACAGACGTCCTCTCAACAACAATACCAAGCCCGAGAGGAGTTGCAACAATTGCGGACGATAAACCACCGACACATCCAGCCATCCGTTGTAAGGCACGGCACTGGGTGTCAAGCCATATCCCCGGGCACTACCGATGCACACGGTCATGATTTTACCACGGATATGCTCACCATTCAGCTTCAGATGCACGCGATAAAGCTTGCGTTCGAAAAGCAGCAAAATCATGGACGAAAGGAATGACAACCATTGCATGCCCCAGAATCGACGGGTACCGTTCGAAATCCACACCATGCGAGCCCCTAGCCCTATGTACATGGCATTAACGAAGTATCGGGTGCTGCACACACTCTCGTTGCAATAGCCCACACGACCCACGTCAATCTTTCTCAGACGTCGATTGATAATCCAATCCACGGCCTGTTTGTAATCGTCCTCATCCAATCCCCAATACTTGGCAAAGTCGTTCCCCATCCCATTCGGTATGATACCCAATGCGATTTCGTCCTTCCGCTCAACGGATGAAGTCATGATTCCGTTCACGGCATCGTTGATGGCTCCATCGCCTCCCACCACTACGATGGTGCGATAGCCATTGTTGGCCAGCATGCGTGCCAATCTCTCCACCGATCCATAGCCTTCGGATTGCAGATAGTCGAACAACACGCCTCGCTCTTCCATGTATTCGCGGATTTTGTTCCATCTTTTCTGGGTTTTTCTTGTCCCAGCTTTGGGATTATAGATGATTCCCCATCTGTTTGTTTCTATTGCCATTGCTTTAGTTTTCTGTGTTTAGTATATTTATGATATGATTTATTTTCTCTTCCATGGGCAGGGTTGCATCCAGCCAGTGTATCTTGAATCCGCGTCGCTCCATGCCTCTGAACCAAGTCATCTGCCTCTTGGCAAACTGATGGATGGCGGTTTCCAGCTGGAGGAACATTTCGTCGAATGTCAGCTCTCCGATGGCATGTTGCGTCAGGAACTTGTACTCCAAGCCGTAGTAAATCAAGTCCTCGGGTGCAATCCCTTCGGCCAATAATGCCTTCACCTCGTCCACCATCCCCTCTTGCAATCGTTGCTTGAGTCGGCGGGTAATTTTCTCCCTCCGCAGGTCACGGTCGATGTCCACCCCGATGATGACACTCTTCAGCGAGGGGAACTCGCGGTATTCGGGTGGTTGTTGTTGGTAATATTCCTCTATCTCGATGGCACGGATGGCACGCTTGGCCGTATCCACATCCGTCTGGTTGTGTAGTTTCTTGTAGCCTTCGAGGATGGTAGTCAGCTCGTCGAGCGATTTTCCTTCGAGCGAAGCCCTCAATTCGGGATTCTCTGGCACGGGCAACAGGCGATATCCTTTCAATACCGACTCGATGTACATCCCCGTTCCTCCGCACAAGATGGGCAGTTTGCCCTTGGCGGTAATCTCCTGGTATGCCTGGAGAAAGTCGCGTTGATATTCGAACACGTTGTACTTCGTGCCCGGCTCCACGATGTCTATCAAGTGGTAAGGCACGGGGTGTCCGTCCACTACATAATCTACAAGGTCTTTGCCGGTACCCAAGTCCATCCGACGATATACCTGCCTACTGTCTCCGCTAATGATTTCGGTGCCCAGTCTGCTAGCCAAAGCCGCAGCCAAGGGTGTTTTTCCCGAGGCGGTAGGTCCTAATATGGTTATCAAATCGTACTTCATGGGTAGGTGTTTTTCTTGAATTGCACAAAGATAACAAAAATGTGTAAAATCCACTATGATTGTGATAAAAAAAAGCCGCCCGACGTGTATCGGACGGCTTTCGCTTATAGAATCGTTACGTATTAACCGTTAACCTTCTTCATGTGAGCGATCAAATCCAATACCTTGTTAGAGTAACCGATTTCGTTGTCATACCAAGAAACCACCTTAACAAATGTATCAGTCAAAGCGATACCAGCCT
>JAFQNW010000104.1 GCA_017420875.1 Bacteroidaceae bacterium | reverse complement strand
CGAGCACAATGTCGCGATGATTGGAAATGAAGGTATAATTGATGGATTTGTCCTTGATGGCGGAGCAATCGAATTCCAATCCTTTGGCACATTTCTGTACCAAGTCTTTCAGAAGTCTATAGAAGAAAGCCTTCTGGAAATCCAAGTTGGTCTTGCACTGACGCATTTGGGCCGCAATCATGTCGAAAGGAATGCCCGGCATCACTTGACCGACTACCGCCTTGAACATCGGGTCGGCAATCAGTTCTTCAAACACTTGTGGAAGCTCTTCGGGAGCATACGGACGAATTTCGTCAAATTCAGCAGGTATGTTCATAGCTTTATATTTTAAGGTTAATCGAATTTGTTCTCAATAATGTCGGTCATCACGTCCTTGATGTCAAGACCGGCTGCACGCACTTGTTGAGGGATGAAGCTGGTAGCTGTCATGCCCGGAGTGGTGTTGATTTCCAACAAGTTCACCTTTTCGCCTTCAGTAATGATGTAATCGATGCGGATGATGCCGTCGCAACCCAAGATATCGTAGATGGCCGAAGTAAGCAAGCGGACACGTTCGGCGGTTTCTTCCGGGATGCGGGCCGGAGTGATTTCATCTACTTGTCCGTTGTATTTAGCGTCGTAATCAAAGAATTCGTTACTTGTAACCACTTCGGTAATAGGGAAGACTACTTCCTTATCTTTTGTCTTGTAACATCCGCAAGTGATTTCTGTTCCCTTCATGTAGGCTTCAATCATCACCTCATCGCTTTCGTTGAAAGCCTTTTCGATGGCCGGCTGGATGTCTTCCTTGGTCTTCACTTTTGTAACACCGAAACTGGAACCACCAGCATTAGGCTTGATGAAACAAGGCAAACCTACCTTATTGATAACTTCTTCATCGAGGATTTCAAAACCCTTGCGGAGAATCATTGATTCGGATACACGGATGCCGAAGCCTTTCAAGTATTGGTTGCAAGTGAACTTGTTGAAGGTCATGGCAGAAACCAATACATTGCAGCTTGAATAAGGGATACCAATCAAGTCGAAGTAACCTTGCAAAAGACCGTTTTCGCCCGGAGTGCCATGGATGGTGATATAGGCAAAATCAAAGTTCTTCTTTTCTCCGTTTTCCATGAAGCTGAAGTCGTTACGGTCGATAGGAGTCTTTTCGCCATTAGGCAAGATGACTTCCCAACGCTTGCCTTCCATTTCTACGATATAAAGATTGTATCTTTCTTTGTCTATGAAAGAATAGATGCCTTGTGCACTACGCAGAGATACCACGATTTCGCTGGAATCTCCACCGGCTACGATTGCTATTGTACGTTTTTTCATAATTCTCTATTGCTGATATAAGTTCTCCACTTGTCGATTAGTTCTACTATGTCATCTGCTAATGGAGAGGTAAAGAACATTTCCTCGCCGGTGCGTGGATGGACAAATCCCAACGTCATGGCATGAAGTGCCTGACGCGGACAAGCTTCGAAACAGTTGTTTACAAATTGCTTATATTTACTAAAGTGCGTTCCTTTTAGAATTTCATGGCCTCCGTATCGTTCGTCGTTGAACAGTGTATGACCGATGTGTTTCATGTGTACACGAATCTGATGTGTACGTCCGGTTTCTAATACACATTCCACGAGGGTTACATAGCCTAGTCTTTCCAAAACCTTATAATGAGTGACGGCATGTTTCCCTTGAGTAGGATCACTAAGTACGGCCATTTGCATGCGGTCTTTCGGATTGCGTCCGATGTTTCCGACAATCGTACCTTCGTCCTTTTCTACCGTTCCCCAAACCAGGGCATTGTATTTACGCTTGGTAGTTTTGTTGAAGAACTGAAGACCGAGATGAGTCTTGGCATCGGGGGTTTTGGCTACGACTAGCAAGCCCGAGGTATCTTTGTCAATACGATGCACCAGTCCCACTTGTGGGTCATTGGGGTCGTACTTCGGATTGTCTTTCAAGTGCCAAGCAATGGCATTGACTAACGTGCCATGATAATTACCACATCCCGGATGAACTACCAATCCGGCCGGTTTGTTGATAACCATCAAGTCATCGTCTTCGTATACCACATTCAAAGGAATGTCTTCAGGGATAATGTCGTTCTCGTAGCGTGGACGGTCGAGCATCAAGGTGAGCACATCATTGGGTTTTACCTTGTAACTGCTCTTTACGGGTTTTCCGTTCGCCATGACGAAACCGGCATCTGCTGCTTTTGGATACGGTTACGTGACGAGTTGACAAGTCTTTCAAATAAATATTTGTCAACGCGTATTTGTTTTTGGCCTTTGTCTACTACGACACGGAAATGTTCGTATAGCTCTGCTGGATTCTCGACTATTGGTTCTAGATCATCCAGATTTTCATCCAGTTCATCATCAATGAAATCTTGCATGTTCCCAGTATTGTAAGGTTAGAACCACGATTCGTCCACAATAGGCTTATTGTCTTTTCCTGTATTTAGGAATAAAGAATCAGTACGGAGAGAATCATTTTTCAATTCGTCATCCCCAATACATAAAGTGAGTACGGATTCACGAGGAATTTTTTCTCCGGAAGTTAGTTCCTTTCCATTGAATTTGATACCATATACCCAGTCTTTTTCTCCTTCAATAAATTCAGGCTCTGTAATTTTAAAGCCCATAGCTTTGAGTCGGGCTTCGGCCTGCCTATATGAACTATTGTCTATGATATCAGGGATGGCAACTTTAGGAATTTCACCGGTGTTGATAGTCAAGTAGATAGTTCTGCCTCTTTTGACTTTGGCTCCACCTGCAGGCTTTTGGTCAAGGATGGCACCAGCTATCATCCCTTTTACGTAATTAGAATCTACTACGACTATTTTTAAATCCTTTTTATTGAATTCAATTTCAGCCTGTTTCAAGGGGAGTCCGTTTACATTGGGAACAATAATGGATTCGCCATGATGTGTATACTTGTCCAACCAGTGTAATACGCCAAAGATTACGGCTACAACGACAATAGGCATGGCTATCAAATTGAGCCAAAAAAAACGATTATTCTTGAATGAAAAGAAATCTTTCAATGATATCATATGCTCTTTTATTTATTAACGGGTCAAAGATACGATAAATTCGTTTTTTTTCCTATTAAAAAGATAATTGAAATTATTTGTTGTAAGTTTTGCTCTTGTTGTTTCTTGTTATAAGATTGTTTGTCTCGTTTTAAGGGTATAAAGACGGCTCAATGGAAGAATATGTGGTCTTGATTTGGTCGGAAGTGAAATAATCCATATCTTTACCTTCAGAACAAAAACAAACAAAATGACATACGAAAATTCTAATTGTAAATATTTAAAGTTTTTAGGTAAAGGTTGTTTTTACTTTTTCTTGACTCTGTCTTTATGTCTTATCCTAACTTTTTCTGCAAAAGCTCAAGAGTCACCTCATTCTACTTCCATTATCCCATACCCCATAAATTTAGTGAAAGAGTCTGGCCGTTTTGTCTTTACAGAAAAGACGGTGGTCGCGTTGGAAGATAAAACGGGAGAAAAGGTCGTGAAGAATTTTCTCACTCTTTTAGGACAAAAGGCCGGTTTTATTCCTAAATTGAAGGTGGAAAGTAAAAAAGGAGACATTTGCTTGATTCAAGACAAATCTTTGCATGAAGAGGCCTATCATCTGGAAATTAAATCGGAAAAAATTTGGATTAAGGCATCAACGGTAAAGGGCTTGTTTTATGCTTTGCAGACTCTACGTCAGTTGTTACCTCCGTCGATAGAAGGTAAAGAAATGAGGAAGGATCTTGAGTGGTCTGTTCCTACTTTGATGATTACGGATGAACCGCGTTTTGGATATCGGGGTTTGATGATAGATGTGGCCCGTTGTTTTATTCCTAAAGAAAATCTGCTTCGAATTATCGATTGCATGGGGATGTTGAAGCTTAATGCTCTACATTTGCATCTGACGGATGATAACGGTTGGAGACTGGAAATAAAAAAATATCCATTGTTGACAGAAGTAGGATCAAAAAGAGCAGATAGAAAGGGAATTCCTTTCCCGAATCGTCGTAATCAACGACAAGGTGAACCTGTTAAGGATGGAGGATATTATACGCAAGATGATATCCGTGAAATTGTGTCGTATGCATCTGAAAGACAAATCAACGTTATTCCTGAAATAGCCCTGCCTGCCCATAGCAATGCGGCCTTGGCTGCATATCCTATGCTTGCTTGCCCTATCATTGATAAGTATATTGGAGTTGTCCCAGGTTTGGGAGGGAGTCATTCGGATATTCTTTTTTGTGCCGGGAATGAAAATGTCTATACTTTTTTGCAAGATGTCATAGATGAAGTGATTTCCTTATTCCCTTCTCAATATATTCATTTGGGAGGTGATGCCGTCAAAAAGACGCATTGGGAAGATTGTCCGATATGTCAGGAACTGATGAAAAAGGAGGATTTGAATTCAGCTAAAGATTTATTGGGCTATTTTATGCGACGTATGGATCGCTATGTCCGTGGTAAAGGCCGTAAACTGATGGGTTGGGAAGAAGTGATGGATGCAAACTTGGCCAAAGGAGCTGTCGTCTTTGATTGGCATGGATATGGGCATGGAGCGGTTAAGGCAGGGAAACACGGACATCAGTTTATTGTTGCTCCGACGGATGTGATGTATTTGAATCGCCGACAAGGTCCCCAATGGTTTGAACCGATGAGTTTTGAAGGAGAAAACACATTGGAAGAGATATATAAATATGAACCAATAGAACGATATTGGACCATGTCTATGCGTTCTTTGTTACTAGGAATGCAGGCTTCACTCTGGACGGAATTTTGTGAAACCCCGAAGGATGTAGAATATTTGTTATTCCCACGTTTGGCAGCTTTAGCGGAAGCCGCTTGGAGTGCTCCAATATCCAAACGTTGGGAACGTTTTTTAGCGACTTTGGATAATTATACCGAGCGATGGATTCTGAAAGGTATAGAGCCTGCTAGGTCAATGTATAATGTACAACACGAAGTTGTTCCAGAGTTTGGAAATTTGAAGGTTACACTGAAAAGTTTGAGGCCTGATGTGGAGATACGCTATACCATAGACGGAACAGAACCGCGGCCAAACTCAACTTTGTATCGTCGTCCTTGGTTGGTAAAGGAAACTCAAACGGTAAAATGTGCTACTTTTAAGGATGGAAAACAGTTGGGTAAGATATTGGAGCTCCCGTTAGTGTTCAATGAAGTAACAGGGAAAAACCTATTGAGAAGCAATCAAGTAGAAAGAAGGATTGTTAATGGCGTGCGTGGAAGTTTGATGTGTACGGATTCCGAATGGGCTTCATGGACAAATAACGATTCAATAGCATTAACGTTTGATATGGCTAGGCGTAAGAAAATGAAACGGATTAGCCTAGGATGTTTGAACGATTACGGCATGGGCATACATAAACCTAAATCTATAGAGGTGTGGTTGTCAGATAATGAAGTTTCTTATTGGAAGGTTTCAGAAAAGAACTTCAATAAGAAAGAAGTTTTCTATGAAGGTCGTAGGATAGAAGATCTTATCCTGGAGATAGATGATGCTGCTCGCTACGTTCGTGTGATATTAAGAGGGGCAGGGGCTTGTCCTGAAACTCATGTCAGACCTAATCAGGATGCACGAGTATATATCGATGAGGTCTTTGTCGAAATAGAAAATGAAACAGATGCACAATGATAAAATAAAAGGAGCGAAACATTAAGTTCGCTCCTTTTATTTTATCGGTCTCGATGAATTACTTCTTAGTTGTACCATTGAATTCATCAGATACAGTTAATTTCTTACGACCCTTAGCACGACGGCTAGCCAATACGCGACGACCGTTAGCTGTTGCCATTCTTTCACGGAAACCGTGTTTGTTTTTTCTCTTTCTGTTAGAGGGTTGGAATGTTCTTTTCATTGCTATATACTATTTTTATGTT
>JAFQNW010000103.1 GCA_017420875.1 Bacteroidaceae bacterium | reverse complement strand
CAAAAGAAGTCATTCGCTTACCTTGTGCATTGTAAGGAGAAACACGAACCAAACGATGAACTCCATTTTCACCTTTCAGATAACCATAAGCAAAACTTCCTTCGATGTTGAAAGTAACCGTCTTGATTCCAGCCTCATCACCTTCCTGCAAGTTGGCAACACTCACTTTGTAGCCATTGTTTTCCCCCCAACGCATATACATACGCATCAACATGGACGACCAGTCCTGACTTTCTGTACCACCTGCTCCTGAATTGATTTTCAAAACACAATCCATGGAATCGGCTTCTTGGCGAAGCATGTTCTTAAGTTCCAGTGCCTCCACTTCTGCTATCGCTTTAGTATAGGCCGCATCCACTTCTTCTTCTGTAACCAATTCATCCTTATAAAAGTCAAAAGCCAGCTCCAGTTCATCGGCCAAAGTCTTCACTTCCTTATAGCCTTCAATCCATTTCTGCAGTTCCTTCACCTTCTTCATTTGGGCTTCTGCTTTCTTTGCATCATCCCAAAATCCGGGAGCTTGTGTACGGAGTTGTTCTTCTTCTACCTGAACCTGCTTGCCTTCAATGTCCAAGTATCTTTCGAGGGCAGCGGTACGTTCTTTTACGTCTTTCAGTTGCTCTATTGTTATCATTTTGAGGATTTTTTCTTATTGAGCTGCAAAGGTAAACATAAATCAGCGAATAGAGAAATTTGCAGGGATTTTCTTCGTAGAGGACTTTTATCTTCGCATACATTTTAGGCACGGATTATACGAATTTACACGACCTTAGTATGTATCTACATCCATTTATTCGTGAATTTCGTTAATCCGTGCCTAAATTCAGCACCTTGTCCGAGGCACCATGTTATTCCTCGTACATTTTGGCTATTTCTTCTGCATAATTCTTGAGAAGCACATTTCGCTTTATCTTCAAAGTATTGGTCAGCTCACCCTTTGCCATACTGAACGGTTCGGGCAACAAAGTAAACTTCTTGATTTGTTCGTAATGTGCAAATTGTTGTTGCAAGGTATCAATGTGTTCTCTGAAGAGTTTCATCACTTCTTCATGCTTCAACAATTCGGCCATATCTTTATAAGCAATGCCTTTTTCTTCGGCATATTCCTTCACCAACTTATAATCGGGCACAATCAAGGCAGATACAAATTTCCGTTGGTCCGCAATAATTGAAATTTGGTCGATATATCTGTCAACCACCATTTTGGTTTCGATAGCTTGCGGTGCAATATACTTTCCGTTGGATGTCTTGAACAAATCCTTGATACGTTCGGTCAAGAACAAGAAACCATCTTCCATATATCCGGCATCTCCTGTACGGAACCAACCATCTTCTGTGAAAGAAGCCTTGGTCGCTGCTTCCTTTTTATAATATCCTTGGGTGATGGCAGGCCCCTTCAACAAGATTTCATCGTTTTCACCAAACTTAATCTGCATGTGCGGCATCAATTTACCTACCGATCCGATTTTGTGGTCGAAATTGTTCTCGCACGAAACGGTAGCAATGGATTCCGTCAAACCATAACCTGCCACCATGTTAATACCTACAGAAAGGATAAATTCCTGAACAGCCGGAGGAATAGCTGCACCTGCCGTAGGGAAGAATGCACCTCGTTCCAAGCCCAACGTCTTCTTAAGCAGACTGAAGATGGTCTTTTCATAGAACTTATATTTCATGTGCAACCACATCGGCGGAGTCAACCCCTTACATACATAGTTTACATTATGTTCAAGCCCCACCTTCACGGCATCTTGCATCAATGTCTTCTTAACCCCCGTAGAGTTATTGATTACTTCCTGAACGCCTGCATAAACCTTCTCCCAGAAACGGGGAACGCTACACATTGCAGTAGGATGAACCTCCTTGATAGTCATCTGAATATCTTGCGGGCGAAGATTAATATTCAATTCTGCTCCCACACACAAACACCAGCAACTCCAAGCACGTTCAAACACATGGGTAAATGGCAAGAAGTTGATTACAACATCATTTTCTCCCAATCCGAGGAAACGTTCGCAGTGGGCATCCATGACCGATTCATATCCGGCATGTGTCAACATCACACCTTTGCTTTCACCGGTTGTACCGCTGGTATATAGGATATTCATCAAATCTTCCTTCTGCGATTCAGCTGTACGCTTGTCCACTTCGTCTTGATGACTACGATTCTTGCCCAAAGCCAAGAAATCGTCCATATAGATAGTCGACTCATCGCGTGCGTCAAATTTGACATCACGGTCGAAAACAATGATTTGCTTCAACGAATTGCTCAACGCCATCACCCGGAAAGCAACATCGTATTGTTGTTGCTCGCCAACGAACAGATAGCGGATTTGTGCATCCTCTAGAATATAATGAACTTGTGCTTCAGAGCTTGTTGCATAAAGCGGAACGGTTACGGCACGCACACCAAAAGCACCAAAATCCATGAAAAGCGATTCAGGCTTATTTTGTGTAAACACCCCGATGTTTTCCTGTACCTCTACACCCAGTTCTATCAGGGCGTTCGATACCATAGTTACAGTTTCGGCAAACTGGTTCCAAGTAGTCGGAATCCATGTATTTGTCTTATAGTCACGATGTTTCAAAGCGATTCTCTCGCCGTATTTCTTGGCCTGTCGTTGAATCAGGTCTGAGAATGAAGTCTTACTCATAGCCAAAAAGAATTAATACTGCAACAAAGATATGGTTTTATTTGGAATTATCACCCTTACAAAACAATTATTTTTCGCGTCCAATCAAATACTTAGCAAATAATTAAGACTTCAATTAGTTTCAAAACCAACTTAATTTCTCTTTCGCCCGTATAACAATTCTTTCCAATTTCATTATCTTTGCACCCAAGACAATTCACATGAATATATGATAAACTTAACAAATTATACTACAGAAGCAACCACCTTGCTCAGTTCACTGATTGGCATTCCCTCCATCAGCCGGGAAGAAGAAGCCGTTGCCAACTTCCTTCAGAACTACATTGAGGAAAGCGGAATCATGACCGGTCGTTCGGGTAACAACATTTGGTGTATCAGTCCTAACTTCGACCTTAACAAACCGACTATCCTACTCAACTCCCACATCGATACGGTAAAGCCCGTAAGCGGGTGGCGTAAGCATCCATTCACCGCCAAAACAGAAGACGGAAAAATCTATGGATTAGGAAGCAACGATGCCGGAGCAAGTGTCGTTTCTTTATTCCAAGCCTATCGATACTTATCGGCTACCGAACAAGCCTATAACCTGATTTTCCTGGCATCGTGCGAAGAAGAAGTATCAGGGAAAAACGGAATAGAAAGTGTATTGCCACAACTCCCCCCCATTGCTTTGGGTATTGTGGGAGAGCCTACAGAGATGCATCCGGCCATTGCCGAAAAAGGGTTGATGGTGCTCGATGTGCAAGCCCACGGAAAAGCCGGTCATGCAGCTCGCAACGAGGGTGACAACGCCATCTATAAAGTTCTTCAAGACGTCCAATGGTTCCGCGACTTCCAGTTCGAGAAGACCTCATCCATGCTGGGCCCTGTCAAGATGAGCGTCACTCAAATCAATGCCGGCACCCAGCATAATGTGATTCCTGACCTATGTACTTTCGTGGTAGACATCCGGAGCAACGAATGTTATTCCAACGAAGAGCTCTATCAGGAGATTTGTTCGCATGTGCAAAGTGAGGTCAAGGCACGTTCATTTCGCCTGAATTCATCGCATATTTCGGCCGATCATCCGGTTGTCCGTCGGGCCGTTTCGATGGGTCGTACACCTTTCGGTTCTCCTACGTTATCCGATCAAGCCTTGATGAAGTTCCCTTCCCTTAAGATGGGTCCCGGGAACTCATCCCGTTCACACACGGCCGATGAGTTCATCCTCATTTCCGAAATAGAAGAAGCTATCCGCATGTACATCGAGTTACTTGATGGGTTAAAAATTTAATAACCTTCACTTTGTTACGAACGGCACTCCATTTGATTTTTAATCAGTAGGAGTGCCGTTCCGTATTTTTTTGGGAGTGATGAGGTTACTTTAATTTCAAGACAAAAAGAACCGGATTATCATCTGACTTCATCGTTTTAATCAGTTGAAGTAATTGTTCTTTCTGGTTGTTATGCAATGTCTTTTGTTGTTCAACATTCTCGATGGATGCAATGATTTCATCGGGAGTATAGAAATCTATCCATTCATAATCATTGTGGAAAGTAGGGTAGAAAGTAGGGCCTCCACAAATGTCATTGGTAAATTCTGGTGCAGAAACAACTCTATAATGTGTATTCATCAAATTGGAGTGCCTTAGCTCCCCCTTATTTCGAATGCCTTCAATGTGGCCTGTCTCTTTGTTAAACCGCAACAAATAGGCATATTTTTCATTTTCTACAACCAAATAGAGGTTACTTCTCGACTCAAAAAAATCCTTTACTATTATACATCGGTTAAAGTATTGCGATGTTTTATTTAGTTGGTGGATTTCTTTATCCGAGAGTTCATTTCCGCTATTCATAAGGAAACGCATACTTAATGTTCCATTGCCTGCTAATTGATAAATCGTGTCGTTTCCCTCGAATAACAAGGAGCGATTCCCTTTGTAACAATTCAGGACAGGAGCTTCACTTCCCCAAAATGTACCCGCTTGATGAATGTTGGCACCGGACATGTTTGTAATTGCTTCGATATTTTTTAAGGAAATGGGGTCGTATATGCATGCTACCATCTGGTTTCGGACATCCTTTATGAGCATTTGCCAAGGTGCATCCTCGGGACTGGGGAGCGGAAGTTTTCTGCGAATTATATGCATCCCGTCGATAAAACTGTAATCTCTAGCCTCACCGGCATTTTTGTTGGCTATTAAAGATACGCCATCTTCTGCCATCTTCATTTTTCTCAAGAAATAACCATTCTCCAAATGATAAGTTTTGAGCTCATTGGTTGTACCAAAATTAGAAGGGACATGAACTTCTTTAGTCGTTTCATCATAACCCAGTCCTCTAGTGTAATAGAAATCTTGCGGTCCGTTCCCGAACTTTCCGATGTCACCAATATATTTTCCTTGTCTGTCGAAATGAAGAATACGTTTCCCTACTCCAATCAATACTCCTGATGATGTTGATATAATGTTAGTTACATCTTCATAATTGAATATGCTGTTGTCTGATGTTTCCAACGGAATTATTTCAATGTCAGCTGAAACGTCACTCAATAATAAACGTTCAATGGAATTATTAATACCACCAACTAAATCAATGGTAGACAAATCAGGATTTGTCGTTTGTTTCTCTTTCTTCCCGCAAGAGAGGAACATTGCCGTCGAAATCGTTATCAGACTCAAAACCGTTGATGCATGTACTATTCGCATAATCATGTTGAATGTTTTAATTGGCTCAATAAAGTGATGAAGTTACTTAAAATAATAGATGGCAACCACTGGATTCCCGTCTTCGGGATAATCTTTCAAACAATCCGGTAGATTCTTAATCATCCTTTCTTCCTTCATCCAAGCTAGGGTCGCTCCGGAAGTTGTTTGAACAGCGATGTTAGCCTCTGGATTCCAGTGCATGAACCAGATGGGCAACCCTCCATTGACATCATTCTCAATACCCGGACAAGTCATGAATGTGTCAAAGTCCTTCATGTTCTGGAACGTGAACTTTGTTTGGTTACAAAGAATCTTGTGCGTCTCTTTTTCATAAGACAAGATATAGAAACGTTCATTGTAGAAGAAACGGAAGTAAATGTGACGAGGCGTTTCGCAAGCATGTTGCAGATAAATCATTTCTTTGTGAACATCGTTCTTGTGTGTGAAATAGTATTTCTTGACTTCATCGGAGGACGGCCCTCTATCCAATAACAAATAAGGGGCAATTCCTTCCGGACTGATGGTAAAAAGCGTGTCGTTGCAAGCTACATTGTAACGATACCCGTCCGAACAATCCATAAACCGGCCATTAAGGAAGATTGTTTCCGACAAGGGTACCACCGAAGTATCCCCAAAGTCTTTCTTCAGTTGCAAGGTATCGCAAGAATTATCTGCATTGTAACGAAATGTACCTATCCCAAAGAAATAAGAGCGGTCTATCGGAGCATATTCGGTTGCTATTTCCGTCACCCAATCCAATCCATTTCCATACGCATACGAAACCAAGCGTTCGCCCCTTTTTATCTGTCTCTCAAACTGACCTTCGGATGAAAATACCTGAATGCCTTCACCGTTTGAAATATAGATTTTCTCTCCGGCTTCATCTGTCCACATGGTACGACCTACACTTTGAAGTTCCCCCGGTCCGTTTCCTTGTCGGGTGATGGTGCGGACATACTTTCCTTGTCTATCAAACTGGAACACCTTGAATTCTTCCAACGTAAGGACATAGATATAATCTTCGGTCAAAACGATGTCTTGGATATGGCCCACTAACGAAGCGTCGTCATCCGTCAGTTCCAAAGGGACGTATTCGATGTGCTTGATTTCATCTGTGTCGATAGCTATTTCATCCGTATGGTTCAGATACTCCTTAAAAGAAATACGAGGCAACACCTGTTCCTTTTTACGATTATTACAAGATGTGGCAAGCAACAACGTTGACAATAATGTCAGGTAAATAAAAGTTCTCATCTGATTCGGAATTAAATTGAATGTTTATATAAAAAGTCTTTTGCAAAGCTATGAATTGTATTCAAAAAAGCGAAAAAGAGACCCCAATCGATGCGACAAAGGGAAACAACGTTGTACACTACTATGACGCCGTTATAGGCTCATTCAATACGATTATTTGCGACAAGGATTTAACATTATTTACATCTTGTCGACTCTCAATGATTCAGCTGTATTTTGTCTGCTTGCTGCAATGATTCCTCACACATTGAAGGTAACTTTTCTGATTCTTCAGCATAAGAAAGCAAATCATAAGTTTTGATTGACGAATCACAAGTTATGATTCGCGAATCAAAAGTTCTGATTGACGAAACAAAACTTATGATTAACTTTTTAAAGCTGAAGAAACGGGGAAGTTTTCTGCTTCTTTCGGAGAATGTAATTTTGTGGAAGGCATTTTGTCATTCAAACGACCGTAGGGAGGAAGAATCTTGTGTACATCCACGAAAGCATCTACGAGTGTATGCCCCCGCACGGAAGGGGTTACTCAGAATGAATACGATAGCGGAAGTTCACTCCAAATAAACGCGGAACGGCACTCCAACTGATTAAAAATCAAAATGGAGTGCCGTTCGTAACAAAGTGAAGATGATTTATTTTACTTCCATTAAGATGAGTATTCTATAACAGGACTAACGACCTAACCATCTTTCAGGGTTCAGTTTACTAGTCTCCTTACGAAGCTGGAAGTGCAAGATGGTATTGCCGGAAGCATCCTGATGCACCGTACCAATCTCGGCTTTCGTTGAGACCTTGGCTCCCTTGGACACTGTAACGGTAGAGAGGTTGCAATACACCGAGATGTAATTCCCGTGACGAATCAACACATTGTTCAATCCATTATACTTGAAGATGGCCGAGACTTCGCCATCAAAAATAGCTCGTGCCTTAGCCCCCGACTTTCCCTTTATGTCGATTCCTTTATTATCCAGACGGACATTCCGCAATCCGTCCACAGCATACTGACCATAACGGCCCACAATGACATAAGGTCCGGTGATAGGCATCGGAAGGATGCCCTGATTCCGTTCAAAGACACTGGACAATTTCCGGTCTTCTGTGTTCAGATTGTATTTCTCTACCGGAGCACCTTTTTCGGCCTTAGGGGTAGGTTGAGCGGTGGATTTGGAATCCTTGCCCTTCTTGGCCGTTTCTTTTCTCTTAGCAGCAGCCTCAGCTTCGGCCCGTTTCCGAGCCTTTTCGATTTCTGCTTCTACCAACCGGTCAATCTGATTATTCAACCGTTGGGCTGTCCGCTTTTTCTTCTGGATTTCACTCTGGATATTTCGTTGCTTACGCTTCAAGCCATTGAGTATCTTCTGACGGTCTTTTTCCTGTTTCTCCAGCTTCTGCTTTTCAGCTTCTCCTTGTTTCAAAAGGTCTTCCTTTGCAGTTTTGGTGGTTTCTAGCTCCTGCTTCTTAGCTTGCACTTGCTTTTGTTTCCGTTCTATTTCGATGGCCTGCAGACGTTGATAATTGGCATACTCCTGCACGTAACGCAAACGTCGGTAAGTCTGACTTAGGTTTTCTGCCGAAAAGATGAACATGAGTTTTTCCTGTATCGACTTGTTGCGATACAAGTATTGAACAGAGGCTTCATACTTCTGCTTTTTGTCCTTCAGTTCTTTCTGCAAAGCATTCAGTTGTCTTTGCAAAGTGGTGATTTCCCGATTCAGGGTTTGCACGTCCTGCTCGATGGCACGAATGTATTTCTTGCGGTCTTCTATCTGGCCATTTATCAGGGCCAAATTGCTCAATTGGCTTTTCACATCCTTCTTGGTAGATTGCAACAAGGTTTCCGACTCTGCAATTTGTTGTTGCAGTTCGTTCCTTTGCGTTTCCAGTTCCTTGATTTTCTTGGTGGATTGTGCAGACAACCCACATGCCAAGGAAACGGCCAATACTAACAAGAAGATGTGTTTCATTTATTCAACAGTATTTTCATCAAATCTTCCAATTCCACTCTCTCATATTTGTCCGACACGCTGGTGTGCGTCTCCCAATCCGAGTTTGCAGACAAGCGGGAAAGCTTGACAGCCATCTTTATCGGTCTTTTACCTCCATTAAACAATAGGTTCATATCCGACGGGAAATGCTTTCCTCCCAGCATTTGGAAATCGGAATAATCCCAACTCAAGCCATACGACGTGCCGGCCAACTCGATGCGACTCTTGAGCAACTTTCCTTCAGGAGCCTCCGTCAAGAAGCGATAACGGAAACGCTTGGCTTTTTTCACATCCAGCCAAACACCCGCCGGTAGTTGTTCCAATTCGAAAGCATTCGCATCCTTTGAAGTCAGCTCAATCTTTCCAGGAATGAAGAGTTCATTCAAGAATAAGGCCTGTAAGGTATGAAAGTTCCAATCCACATTCAACAAAGTCCCTAATTCAGCAAACGACACCTCTACATACCGTTTGTTCATCCGGTCGATTACCAAAGCTCCCTTTGGAGAGAATTCGGCACGAGCCACCTCTATCCCCAGAAAAGGTGCAATGGACATTTGAATCACCTCGCCTTTCTTTATGCGTAAGGTTCCACTAACTTTCGTATCGCCTTTGCCATCCAAATTCAAGGTCAAAGCCATCTTAGCAGTCAAGGCCGAAGGACTGACCGCATTCGTCAAGACGGTCTCTACATATTCGGTTTCATCCATTCCATCGATGGATACGGACTTTTTTACCGTTTTGGTTGAAGAACACGACGATAGCAACAGCACTAAAACCATCCATCCCCAAAGACAAATCCGCTTCATCATTTCGCAAAATATTTTTTATTAGCAATCTTCTTCTTCAACAACTTGAGCTCTTGGGGCGTACGGGCTTCGCTGGTATTTTCAACGGGTTCGCCGGCCAGTTTTTCGGCTTGCTTCCAAAACTCCAAAGCCTTTTCATGCTCGCCATTCTGGTAATAGATATCCCCACAATGCTCTACGACTACAGAACTCTTATCACCATCGTGTTGCATGGCCTGGTCGATGTAAATACGGGCCTCGGCATACTTCCCTTTTTCGAACAATATCCAAGCATACGTATCCAGGTAAGTACCATTGGCAGGTTCGGCTTTGACCGTACGATAACTCATTTCTTCGGCCTTGTCCAAATCTTTTTTCTCCACAGACAGATAATAAGCGTAATTGTTCAAAGCCGCCACGTTATCCGGTTTATAGACCAAAGCCGAATCGTAGGCTGCATATGCTTCTGCATCCATCTTCTTTTGATGATAGAGATCGCCCATGATGGAATAGAAATCGGAAGCCATTGTCTTGTCGCTTTCTGGAGTAATTTGTCGTGACCCTTTCTTGAAGGCCTCTAAAGCCTCATCCAAATTCTCCTTCTGATAATGGGCCACACCCAAATAATAATGGAATTCCAAGGCTTCGGGCATAAACTCGACGGCAGGAATACAAATACGAATCACTTCGTCCAAATCGTTCTTGGAAATAGCGAAACTCAATAATTGCAAACGAGCCGGTTTGTTTCCCGGATCAATATCGACCACCTGGTGAAGAACCGGCTTTGCCCGTTCGTCCATCCGTTTGGACAAATAATATTGTGCTGCCAACATGGCTAAGTCCGCATTCTCCTGCTCTCCTGCCAAAATGGAATCGAAAAGCGAAACCACCTTCGTACTGTCCTTATTTCCTCTTTCGGAGCGGACAATCAGTTGCCGCATAATATTCAGCTTGGTGTCGCTATCCACCTTACGATTCAGCAAGACAGAATCCATCTGCACATGATAGAGACTATCCATACCTTTCTTTTCATAATAAGAAGCCAGGGATAACATGGCAGGAGCATAAGTGGCGTCTTCGGAAAGAACTTTCTGGAAAGTGGCATAAGCTTCTTCTTCCTTTCCATTTTCCAAATAGACATCGCCCAAAATAGTGAGATAACGCATGTCGTAAGGATATTCCTTTGCCAGGTTTTCTATTTCCTGAAAGGCCTGTTCGTTATTATCCATCGCCAGATACATACGGAACTTCTCCATACTGATTTGTTCGGACTTGCCATCCAAGCGTTCCAAACGATTCAAAGTATGGATGACTTGTTCATAGTTTCGGGTGCGATTATATAAATCGACCAAAGCCATCAAAGGTTCCAAACGCGACGGGAACTGGATGGTCATGTCCTCAATCACTTCTATCGCCTTTTCGTTTTCACCTTTTCCTTGATAATAAGCAGCTAAAGTTTCTTTATACCAATAATTTTGAGGTTCTAGTCCGACGGCTTCCTTCAAAGCTGCTTCGCCTTCTTCATGAAAGCCCAAATACATTTGAATCTTGGACAATTCATACAAGGTTACCGCACTTCTAGGGTCTATGCTCAAGCAATGCGAATACATATCAAAGGCTGAGTCCCAATCGCCCCGTTCTTTCAGGCGGACTGCCTCGAGGAAATAATAGTCAAAACGTCTCCGTTCTTCGGGCGAGAGGTGGTCGCGTACAATTGTGTGCATACCATCCCCTAACGATGCGGTACTTTTACGTGCCGATCCGCATGAGAGCAGTGTACCCATCAGTAACAGACACATGCAACATATTCCGAATCCAACCCTCAACGTTCTACCCATATCCGTTATTTTTTTCCTGTATGTCCAAAGCCACCGGCACCACGTTCGGTTTCTTCCAGCACTTCAACTTCCTGCCATTCAGCCTGTTCGTGACGTGCAATCACCATTTGGGCTATTCTTTCTCCATCCTCAACCACAAACTCCTCGGAAGAGAGGTTCACCAAGATGACACAAACTTCACCGCGATAATCGGCATCGATTGTACCCGGCGAGTTCAACACACCGATTCCTTTCTTGATAGCCAACCCACTTCTTGGACGCACCTGAGCCTCAAAACCCTTAGGCAAGGCCATATAAATGCCGGTAGGCACCAAACAACGTTGTAAAGGCTTCAAGACAATCGGTTCTGAAAGGTTCGCACGGAGGTCCATTCCGGCAGACTGTTCCGTAGCGTATTGTGGCAACGGATGCTTTGACTTATTGATAACTTGTACTTTCATAATAGGCTTAAAAAATAATGATTGTGCGAATTTACACATTTCAACTGATTTATCGATGATATTTCCTTTTTTTAAACAGAAGTTTTATACTTTTGCACGAAAAGATACATTAATCATGAATTGGAGACAGCTTATATCCAACAAACGTTTCGGATTGGAAGAGTTGCACGAGCAACGGAAAGATGACCGTTCGGAGTTTCAACGCGACTACGACCGACTGATTTTTTCGGCTCCCTTCCGACGCT
>JAFQNW010000102.1 GCA_017420875.1 Bacteroidaceae bacterium | reverse complement strand
TGCAATCAACTCCGGAAGGGTGAGATATGCATCCGGACCTACCACCAAGTCAACGTGGTGATTTTCAATCAAATCCTGCTTTACCCGTTCGGCCATACAACCAAGCACACCGACAATGAGTTGGTTTTTCTTTCCACGCTTGCTGTTCATGGCGTGGAAGAACTCCAGACGGTTAAAGATTTTCTGCTCGGCATTGTCGCGAATGGAGCAAGTGTTCATGAACACCGCATCGGCCTCGTCGAGCGAATCGCATACACTATAGCCCGCCATCTGCATGATGGAAGCAATCACTTCACTATCGGCCACATTCATCTGGCAACCGTACGTCTCGATAAAGAGTTTCTTGTTATCAGTTGCTGATTTAAAGTCAGCTCCTGCGTTTTCCTTTGTCATAAAGTTTGAGTTTAGAATTACGGGTGCAAAAATAATAAATAACGAGGTTTTTTTAAAACATGCTGACGTTTTTCTGTAAACGCCTTCACGTTTTAAAAAAACGCCTTCGCATTTTTGCATAATTTAATAGAAGATATAAAAAATAAATTCATAACTTTGACCATTCATATCGAAAACAAAGGAGATGGACGAAATTATTCAAATATTAATCTTCGTGGGTGCCATGGTCATCATGGTTGTCCAACAGAACGTCAAGAGCAAGAAGAAGCCGGAAACAACTCCTTCTCCTGCCGGCGAGATACTGGAAGACATCTTCCCGGAATTAAAGCAGGCCACCACCCAGCAAGCTCCTCCGGCCAAGCCACAAAAGAAATCTGCTCCCCGCAAGAAACCGGCACGTGCCTTCACACAACCTAGTGCCGAAACGCCCAAGCCAACTCCTCCCACTTCTTCCGCCCCGAGGATTCGCCTTAACAACCGCGAAGAAGCCAAAAGAGCATTTATTTATTCCGAAATCTTTAACCGAAAATATTAACTACAGAAAAATACATTAGAAATCATGGGATTCAGTATCATTTCAGCAGCCGAAGCTGCTAGCTATATCAAACATGGATATAACATTGGATTGAGTGGTTTTACACCAGCAGGTTCGCCCAAGGCGGTGACTCCTGAAATTGCCAAAATTGCAGAAGCCGAACATGCGGCAGGACGCCCTTTCCAAATCGGCATCTTCACCGGTGCATCTACAGGCGATGCAACCGATGGTGTTTTGACACGTGCCAAAGCCATCCGTTATCGTGCACCTTACACCACCAATGGCGATTTCCGCAAATCAGTGAACAATGGCGAAATCGCCTATAACGACATCCACCTCTCGCAAATGGCTCAAGAAATCCGCTACGGATTTTTAGGCAAAGTCGATGTAGCCATCATCGAAGCATGCGATGTCACTCCCGACGGAAAGATTTATCTGACCGCAGCCGGAGGTATCTCTCCAACCATCGCCCGTTTAGCCGACAAGATTATCATCGAGTTGAATGCTGCTCACCGTGGCAACCAATGCATTGGCATGCACGACGTATACGAGCCACTCGACCCGCCTTATCGTCGCGAAATTCCTATTTACAAACCAAGTGACCGCATCGGCACTCCATATTTGCAGGTCGACCCACAGAAAATCATAGGTATCGTCGAAGTAAATATCCCTGACGAAGCACGTGGCTTCACCGCACCTGACCCTATCACCGACAAGATTGGTCAAAACGTAGCCGATTTCCTTTTGGCCGACATGAAGCGAGGAATCATCCCATCTACATTCCTTCCACTCCAAAGTGGGGTAGGTAACATTGCCAATGCCGTACTTGGTGCCTTGGGAAGCAACAAGGATGTACCTGCATTCGAAATGTATACCGAAGTATTGCAAGAAGCCGTTGTAGACCTTATCCGTGCCGGACGTGTTAAATTCGGTAGTACATGCTCACTCAGTGTAACCAACGATTGCTTGCAAGGAATCTACGATGACTTCGATTTCTTCAAGGACAAGTTGCTCCTCCGTCCTTCCGAAATATCCAACAATCCTGAAATCATCCGTCGACTGGGTGTCATCTCCATGAATACCGCCATCGAAGCAGACATTTATGGTAATGTGAACTCTACCCACATCACCGGCACTAAGATGATGAATGGTATCGGTGGCTCGGGCGACTTTACCCGCAACGCATACATCTCCATCTTCTCATGCCCATCAGTAGCTAAGGAAGGCAAGATCAGTGCCATTGTACCAATGGTTTCACACCACGACCATACTGAACACGATGTGAATGTCATCATTACCGAACAAGGTATTGCCGACCTCCGCGGAAAGAGTCCTGCCGAACGTGCTCAAGCCATCATCGAAAATTGTGCACACCCGGATTACAAGAACATCCTTTGGGATTACGTGAAGATGTCATCAAAGGGACAGACTCCACATTGTGTATCCGCAGCCCTTGGCATGCATGACACTCTGTTGAAGAAAGGCGACATGCGTCTGATTGACTGGGCAGATTATAACAAATAAACCAACACTTCAAAACAACTAGGCTACTAATCCTTGAGAAAGGACTGGCAGCCTAGTTTATATTTATACCTAAACCCATCTGATTTTTTATGAAGAAACATTTTTATATTTTATTCCTCACGACCCTAGCAGTACTAGCCTCCTGCAACAATCAGCCGGCTTACAAAAACACCAGTTTATCACCCGAAGAACGTGCCGAAGCCTTGTTGAAAGAACTCACATTAGAGGAAAAAGTATCCTTGATGATTGATGTCTCGGCTCCCATCGAAAGACTAGGCATCCAAACATACAATTGGTGGAATGAAGCCTTGCATGGAATAGCCCGTAGCGGCTTGGCCACCGTATTCCCTATGCCAATTGGCATGGCTGCAGCTTTCGACCCCGATGGTTTGCACGATGTTTTCGTTGCCGTTTCGGACGAAGCCCGTGCCAAGAATGCAAAAGCTGTTCAAGAAGAAAGTTTCAAACGCTACCAAGGCCTGACCGTATGGACACCAAACATCAACATCTTCCGCGACCCAAGATGGGGGAGAGGCATCGAAACCTATGGTGAAGACCCATATCTGACCGCCGTATTAGGAACAGAAGTTGTAAAAGGACTACAATGCTTGGACGAAAACGAAAAATACGACAAGTTGCATGCTTGTGCCAAACATTTTGCTGTTCATTCAGGTCCTGAATGGAATCGTCATGAATTCAATGCCGAAAACATCAAGCCACGCGACCTCCATGAGACCTATTTGCCGGCTTTCGAAGCCTTGGTTAAAGAGGGAAAAGTTAAGGAAGTTATGTGTGCTTACAACCGTTTCGAGGGCGATCCATGCTGCGGAAGCGACCAATTACTTATTAATATCCTCCGTAACGAATGGAACTACGAAGGTATTGTAGTTTCTGATTGTGGAGCAATCTCCGACTTCTATCGCGACAAAGCTCACAAAACACATCCAGATGCAGCCAGTGCATCGGCTGCTGCCGTTCTTAGCGGAACAGACTTGGAATGTGGTTCAAGTTATGAAGCCTTAATAGAAGGTGTAAAAAAAGGACTCATCAAAGAATCAGATATCGACGTATCCGTCAAACGATTGTTGAAAGCTCGTTTCGAATTAGGAGAAATGGATCCACTTTCTGAAGTGAAATGGGCACAAATCCCTTATTCAGTCGTAGCATCTGCCAAACACGATGCCATGGCATTGGATATGGCTCGTAAGACCATGACATTACTACAAAACAAGAACAACATTCTTCCACTCTCAAAAGATGGAAAGAAAATTGTAGTCATGGGTCCTAATGCCAACGACTCTATCATGCAATGGGGAAACTATAACGGTACACCAGCTAAGACAACAACCATTTTGGAAGGTATCCGCTCATTGGCCGATAACAACGAAATCACTTACATCCCAGGATGTAGTTGGGTAGAAAGAACACTTATCCACAGCATCTACAACCAATGCCAATCAGAAAAAGGCATAGGCTTCACAGCCCGTTATTGGAACAACAAGGAATGTGAAGGTGAACCTGTAGCCGAAGCACATTTAAGTGCACCTTTCAGCTTATGTACTTCAGGAGCAACCGTCTTTGCACCGGGCGTAAACTTAACAGATTTCTCAGGTACTTACGAAAGTGTGTTCACTCCAACCAAATCGGGCGATGTTGTTTTCAACTTCTACGTAGCAGGTAACGCCAAACTCTTGATTGACAATAAAGAAGTCACTAAGATGCACCACCCAGATGGTGGTAATACTCGTACATATGTCATGCATGCCGAAGCAGGAAAATCGTATGATATCAAAATTATATACAGTTACCACTCAGGTTTCGGTCAAATCAACTTCGATTTAGGCTTCAAGGAAGAAGTCAATATCCCCGAAACAGTTGCTCAAGTGAAAGATGCCGATATCGTAATATTTGTTGGAGGTATCTCACCTCGTCTTGAAGGCGAAGAAATGGGTGTTGACCTTCCTGGATTTAGAAAAGGAGACCGAACAGATATTGAACTTCCAACTATTCAACGCCAATTATTACAAGCTTTGAAGGCTGCAGGAAAGAAGATTGTATTTATCAATTGCTCGGGCTCACCAATCGGATTGGAACCAGAAACAAAATCTTGTGAAGCTATTCTTCAAGCCTGGTATCCTGGACAAGCTGGTGGTACTGCCGTAGCCGAAACATTGTTTGGTGATTATAACCCATCCGGTGCTCTGCCTGTAACCTTCTATAAGAATGTAAACCAACTTCCAGACTTTGAAGATTATAACATGACGAACCGTACATACCGTTATTTCACCGACAAGCCATTATTCCCATTCGGATATGGATTAAGTTATACAACTTTCACTTATGGTGAAGCTCAGATACCTGCTACCGCAAAAGTTAACGAAACCATTCAAATCAATGTACCAGTAACTAATAGCGGAAAGATGGATGGAGACGAAATCGTCCAAGTTTATTTAAAGAAACAAGGCGATGCAGAAGGCCCGATCAAGGCTTTGCGTGCATTCAAGCGTGTTCATATCCCTGCAGGTAAAACAGTAAATGTAACATTAGAATTGACTCCTAAACAATTGGAATGGTGGAACCCTTCGACCAACACCATGTGTACACAAGAAGGTAACTTCGATATCATGGTAGGTAGTGATTCTGAAGATTTACAAACCAAATCCATCAAATTGCAATAATGAAAAAGGAGGCAGCAAATTTGCTGCCTCCTTCTCATTTATAATTAATATATAAAAGGTATTCTCCTTTTGCTTCAATCGTAAAAGATTCTTCTACGCAATGGTTTAAGGTGCCTTGCCACCAACTGGTAAAATCATAAATGGGATAGGCCAAACCTTCTGATTTCATTTTACAGGCTGTAAAATTGAAGATTGAGACCTTTTGTCCTTTACTACATTGAAAAGTACAAGTATCTCTGCAAGGTATAAAAACACCATAATCTGTATAACTCCAAACATCAGCACCCATCCGTAAATATTCAATTAAAAGGCTGATATTACCAATTGTATGATCCTCCCGTTTTCCGGTTGCACCGACAATGGCTATACGCCGTTTACCTTGAGCCAATAAAAACTGTACAGCTTTAGTCTGATCGTTCGTTTCCTGATCTGGGTTATGATACAATAATGTAGCATATCGTTCACGGGTTGTAGCACTAAGAGAATCCCCATCACCTACAATAACGTCTGGTAAACGTCCATTGGAAATAAAGGTGTCAGCCCCTCCGTCACAACAAACTACATAAGGAGCCTCATCCAAGATTTGCAAAGGCAAAAAGGAAGAAGGATATTCTCCATTTGCCAAGATAACTGCATCTATGTCCTTAATCAAGTTCATATTTGTTGGTAATTCATTAATCTTTTCCAATTCAACCAGCCAAAGATAGCAATAATGGCATAAAAGGCATAAAGACCCGCTGTAAAAAACAACTCTTTATAAATATAAAGACCTACACAAACCACATCCACAACAATCCACACCCACCATTGTTCCAAGTACTTACGAGCAAGCATCCACATGCCCACCACACTCAATGCTGTTGTAAACGCATCCCACCAAGGAACATTACTATCAGTATATTCAATCAATATCCAAGCAATGAGAAGTTGTGCTACTATGTAAACCATACTCACTTTTAGCCAACTTTTCATCGGCATCCGCGTAATAGGAAGTTCTTTCTGTGCTTTTGACTTATTCCCAAATCTCCACACCAACCATCCATAAACAGCTGCCCCTAAATAATAAATATTGATCCCAAAATCGGCATATAATCCTGCATCGTAATAGACAAATATATAGATGGCAGGCATGATAATGCTCGCTATCCATAAATAAATACTAGCTTTATACTCTAACCAAAGATAAACTAACCCAACGATAGTCCCTATCACTTCCAATGCCATAACTCTACTAAAAATTAAAAGCTATATGCCCTAATACATTCGTTCCGGCCTGTGCAGCATATCCAGAATAATTATAACGAATTTTCTTATCTCCATCCTTGTAAAAGCCACTACCTGCATAACCATTGTTCTCATATTCTTCATTAAATAGATTGTAAATGGTTAAACCTACAGAAGCTGATTTTACCCAAGGTAGTTTGAACGAGTAAGAGAAACTTAGATTACTCACAAAATAAGCATCCAATACCTGATCCTCCTGACGGGCATTGCTCATATATTGTTTACCAACATATTGCGATTGCAAAGATACATCAAATTTATTGTACTGATAACCAAGGCGGCTACTCAATACCCAATCTGGTGAAAAAGCAATAGGTGTGCTACCATGTTCTATTACCCAACGTTTGCCACCGACATTTTCATTTTCGTAAAGTGTTTCTGTAAAGTTACATATCCGATTACGACTCCATGTAGCATTGACATTCCACAAAAAAACATTGTGAATACGCACACCCGCCATTAATTCTATCCCCATGCGATAGCTTTCAGGCATATTAGCAGCCAAAGGTTCACCTATCTCATTCAATTCACCCGTCAGTACTAATTGATTTTTGTAATCCATATAATAAAGATTAGCTCCTAAATTCAGCCATGAATTGGCAAACGTATACCCCAATTCATAATCAAACAGACGTTCTGGCTTAGGATGTTCTTGGAGTTTTCCATCTGTATAATTGTTCCGCGTCGGTTCCTTATGTGCTACGCTGAATGAGCCAAACAAACGATTGCTTCTATCAATCTGCCATGACAAACCAACTTTGGGATTGAAGAAACCAAAGTTTTCGTCAATATCCAGTTTTTGTAAACCATCGTTTGTCAACATATTCCATTTATCATTCGTTCCTTCAATGCGATATGTAATGTACCGAACTTGCATATCCGCATATAGATTCAATTGACTGGTCAACTGATAATCTGCCTTTAAATATACATTTCCATCATTCTTGGTACCAGTATTCCGATAGTACTCATGATTGGTGTTCAGTGAACCTTCATAGTTCTTAACCCAAAGTACTTGGCCGAAATGATGACCTTTATAATGATTGTATCCTCCTCCAAAGACAGCATTCAGTCTACGATTCCTAAAATTGAAGGAAAACACACCGCCACCAAAGCCATTATCCATTGCTTTCTTACGTATTAAGTCACTCCATTCCACTTCTTGCCCATCTTGAATAAAAGGCTCCAAACCATACTCCACTAAGGAACGACCATCTTTATATTCCTGATAATAGCCATCTCCTTTGGTATAATGCAGACCAAGATTCAGCCACCATGAAGATGAGAAATGATGATTTATCAACAATTGATAATTCTTTTGTACATAGTTATCAGTCTGGTCATTATAATAATGTAATTTTCCACCATCCTTTACTATACCATGTAACTTTTCTACATCGTAAAGACTAATATCATTTTGACCGTAAATAGTTCCAGCATAATCTGTAGCATACATATATCCGCATGAATTATATTGTCTTCCGAATAAATTCATCTCTTCCTTTGATGCATAATTCCAAGCATGATATGTACGTTCTTTACCTGCAAAAGTTATTATTTTTATGGAACTGTTTTCCCCATAATATGCCCCTTGCAAATAGTAAGAATTGAGTCCTACCGATGCACGATTAATATAACCATCCGTAGCGATGTTGGATAAGCGAACATCAAATGCCCATTGATTATTTATTAGACCTGTACCGAACCTCAATGTCTCTTTATGCGTATTGAATGAGCCAAAAGAACCATTAAACGTTGTATAGGAATCCATGGAAAGCTCATTTGTCTGCATATTAATGCTAGCTCCAAAAGAGCCTGCTCCATTGGTCGAAGTTCCCGCTCCACGTTGAACCTGAATATCCTTGAGAGACGAAGCAAAGTCGGGCAAGTTAACCCAAAAAACATTGTGACTTTCCGCATCGTTGAGGGGAATTCCGTTGGCAGTAACATTAATTCGTGTACCATCAGTGCCTCGCACTCGAATAGAAGTATAACCTATACCCGCTCCAGCATCACTGGTTGTAATTACACTCGGTGTCATACTTAACAAGTAGGGAATATCTTGTCCTAGATTCTGTCTTCCCAACTCTTCTTTTCCAATGTTGGTAAACGCTACCGGTATAGTACGTGTGGCACGTGTTGACACTACCTCAATTTCTTGCAAACCGATTGTCTGCAAAGTGTCCGGCATCTGACTTTGCGTCTGTGCCAAAACTACCGATACTGCTCCAATCAAAAAGCAGACTATCATTACACACTTTTTCATTGCAATTCCAATTTTTAATGATTAAACAGAAAAGGGGGGGACTTTTCCTTTCTTTTCCCTACGCCAGCACTACCCGGATCAGGTCAATGGGTATGATCTCAGCCCGTAATATTAGGGCACCCCGCAATTGAAATCTAGGCCAAAAGTAGAATGTTATTAGGAGATATGCAAGAGATTTAACAAAAACAAACTTGACTTTATGCAAAAAATAACAAACAATTGAAACGACAAAATCGAAAATAATTATTACATTTGTGGATATTCAACCACCTTAACATAAATAATATGAAAAAGAATTTCCTTTTATTAGTGCTGACTCTCATACTTAGCATCAGTACACATGCTGCTGATATTCAAAGAATGGACCCCCCATTTTGGTATGCAGGCATGCAAAACAGTGAACTTCAAATCATGTTCTACGGAGAAAATCTAGGAACTTACTCTTTCAGTCTGGATGCCTACCAGGGAGTAAAAGTCAAGGAAGTCTGTAAACTTGACAACCCTAATTACCTCGTAGTCTATTTGGATGTATCGAAAAAGGCAAAACCTGGAACCTTGAAATTCACTTTTGAGAAAAAAGGGAAAAAAAGTTATAAAGAGTTTGAACTGAAAGAAAGAAACAACAAGCCAGGTGCTATGGGATTCACATCGAAAGATGTATTGTATCTCATCATGCCAGACCGTTTTGCCAATGGCAACCCCGACAATGACGTACTCGATGGTTACGCGGTAAGCCGTGAAGGAAATGGTAGACATGGTGGCGACATACAAGGAATCGTAAATCATCTGGATTATCTCGATAACTTAGGAGTTACAGCAGTATGGTTAAATCCTGTACAATATAATAAAGGTGGTCAATCGCATGGCTATTCCATATCCGACTTTTACCTAATCGATCCACGACTTGGCTCCAATGAAGAATATTGTAGCTTTATTGATAAAGCTCATGAAAAAGGTATCAAAGTCGTAATGGACATGATTTTCAACCATTGCGGAAGTGCTCATTGGTGGATTATGGATGTACCATCTACCGACTGGTTCAACCAAAATGATCATGCCATACAAACAGGGCAAAGATTAAAGAGCCAAACGCAAAGAAGAATGGGCTGGAGAAGACCCGAACCCTTAAAACTACCGGCCACTATTGAAGAATACGAAGCTTTACCTCAAGAACAAAAAGATAAAATCAAGGCCGGATTCACTACAAATCCTGATGCCCTTGTCAATACGACCCACTATAAATGGACATTATTAGACCCTCATGCCCCGCAAACAGAAAAAGACATCTTGGTAGAAGGATGGTTCTCGGGAGGAATGCCTGATTTGAACCAAAAGAACAGACACCTTGCCAAGTATCTCATCCAAAATAGTATTTGGTGGATTGAATATTCACGCATCGATGGTATCCGTATGGATACTTACCCTTATGCTGATTATGATATGATGGAAGAATGGTGTCAGGAAATTGAAAAGGAATACCCTGACTTTAACATTGTAGGTGAAGGATGGTATCCACGCAATTCGGCTGCAGGATGGTGGCAAAGAGGAGCAGGCATGAACAAGAAAGACTCCGGACTCAAATCGGTCATGGACTTTGACTTGACCTTTACCACTAAAAAGGAAATTAGTAAGGAAAGCAATACCAGTGAAGGTTCGGAAGCAGGTTTGTTCAAAATTTACGAATGTATCACTCAAGACTTCTTGATTTCTAATCCTAACAATGTGCTTGTATTCTTAGACAACCATGACATTGCCCGATTCATGGATGAAGGTGACCCTATTTGGAAATTCAAACAAGGGTTAGCTCTTTTACTGACAACAAGAGGTATCCCTCAAATGTATTATGGAACAGAAATTGCCATGGCAGGTCCTAAAGCATTACGAGCCGATTTCCCCGGTGGATGGCAAGAAGACAAGGTCTCAGCTTTTACTCCCGAAGGACGTACACAAATGCAAAACGAATGTTGGAACTATGCCTCCAAACTTTTAAACTGGAGAAAAACATCACATCCTGTAACCGAAGGCAAACTTATACATTATACACCTGATAATAATACCAAATGTTATGTCTATGCCCGTACAGATGGCAAGAATACCGTTTTAGTTATCCTAAACGGTAGCGACACCATCCGGTTTGTCGATACCCACCGATTCTCAGAAGTCATTGGTAAAAATACAAAAGGAAAAGATGTAGTTACCGGTGAAGTTATCGACCTAGAATCGTTAATCCTTATACCTGCACGTGGTACATACATTCTGGAACTTTCTGAATAAGTTAATGATTGTCTTTTGCATATAACAATAAATCTAAATGGAAATACGATGAGAATAGACCATCTTGCCATATGGTGCGACAATCTTGAGTGCATGAAAGCATTTTACATGAAGTACTTCGGTTGTACTTCGAACGAATTGTACCATAACCCGAAAAAAGAATACAAATCTTACTTCCTTAGTTTTGCAGAGGGTGAAGCACGTATCGAACTCATGACCCGCACAGACATTACCGAGGAACCTACACATCGAGGATTCTTGAAAGGCATTGCACATCTCGACATCATTGCAGGTACTGAATCGGATGTAAACAACTTACACGATAGACTTAAGGAAGATGGTTATACCATTGCCAGCGAATTGCGTCATACAGGTGATGGATATTACGAGTTTGCTGTACTCGACCCGGAAGGAAACTATGTAGAAATATCTGCCGAGTCCTGATTATCTTGGCAGATAGTAAATAAAAAGTATAAATACCAAGCAAGAAAAGTGTCTAACATCAGTACATATTCTTCAATCAACGGTGTGGTTTAGTGAAACCACACCGTAATTTCATGAATCAACGACGTGGTTTCGTAAATCAGCACCGTTGATTTAACTATAGATGAAGGCGAAAACAAGTTTTCATCTAAGTTTTCATAAGAATGCTTCGACACCCGTTAACCTTGCCACCATACTGACCAATCAAAACAACATAACCTAACCCGTCTCATTGAACAATTCTATTGCACGATAGAAAACATCTGTTGCTCAGATTTGTTATAGTCTATATATTTGCATCAAAGAAAACAAATAACTAACCCATTAAAAAAGAAAGATTATGACAACAAAATTTTATAAGTGCAACCATTGTGGTAATGTAATTGAAAAGGTAGTAGACAGCAAAGTTCCGGTAGTATGTTGTGGCGAAAAAATGGAAGAACTGATTCCTAATACCGTCGATGCCAGCAACGAAAAGCATGTTCCGGTAGTTACCCGATTGGACGATTGCCGTATCAAGGTAGAAGTAGGCAGTGTAGCTCACCCGATGACTCCTGAACATCACATCTCCTTCATCTATGTGGAAACTGAAAATGGTGGTATCCGCGTAAACCTGAAAGACAAGCCGGAAGCCGTAGTATGTGTTTGCACAGACAAACCGATAGCTGTATACGAATATTGTAACCTCCACGGATTATGGAAGACTGAATTGTAAAATTTAACACCTAATCATTATGAACGTAACATTTAAAGGAAATCCCGTTATATTGGCAGGTTCATTCATCAGCGTCGGAACAAACGCCCCGAACTTCAACCTAGTAAAGAATGATTTGAGTGAATATACATTGACAGAGAATAAAGGAAAATACTTGGTGCTGAACATTTTCCCAAGCTTGGATACCGGTGTTTGTGCCACATCCGTACGCCGGTTCAACAAAATGGCTTCGGAGCTTCCCAATACGACAGTCCTCTGCATTTCGAAGGACTTGCCCTTTGCACAAAGTCGCTTCTGCACCACAGAAGGCATTGCCAACGTAGTTCCGCTATCCGACTTCCGTCAGGCTTCCTCATTCGGAGAGGAATACGGAGTCTTAATGAACGACGGACCTTTGCAAGGCTTGCTTGCCAGAGCTGTGATAGTCATCAATCCGCAAGGCGAAGTCGTTTATTCGGAACTCGTACCGGAAATCACCCAAGAGCCGAATTATGAGGCGGTATTGAATGTGATTCCGAAAGTATAAGAACTAGACATTTCGTGTCATCCTGAGCGATGCTCAGGATGACACTTTATTATAATTTCCTTTTAGCATTCGGAAGCTCTTGACAAGCGCCAACATAGAAAACGATACCAAAAGACCACCTTAATCTGCAAATAGACCTTTCACGAAACAAACATAACCGGTACTTTTGCGTTAATATAGACTAAAAGCTAAATAGATGTATGAAAAGACTTCCACTCATGGTAGCTGTCATCCTGATAGGCAGCTTCATCACATCGTGTGGTGAACAGACAAAAGATACCGACAGAGTAAAGACGGTAAAAATAGATACAGTTAGAACTGAATGTGCACAAACCATTTTGCAATATCCCGGCAAGATAAAGGCAGCAGAAGATGTCAACTTGGCTTTTCGCGTCAGTGGCACCATCCGAAAGATTCATGTAAAGGACGGACAACCGGTCAAAGCCGGACAACTCCTGGCTGAACTCGACCCGACGGATTACCAAATCCAACTGGATGCTACTGAGGCACAATACAAACAAATAAAAAGCGAAGCCGAACGAGTCATCGCTCTCTACAACGATGGAGGCACTACTCCCGTTGCATACGATAAAGCCGTATATGGTTTGGAACAAATCTCAGCCCTTTACAAACATCATCAGGACGAACTGGCTTATACCAAACTATATGCTCCGTTCAGTGGATTTGTACAGAAACATTTATTCGAATCGCATGAAACGGTAGGGGCTGGTATGCCGGTACTTCAGATGGTGGGGAAGGGAAGTCCTGAAGTTGAAATCAATATCCCTGCAGCCGAATATATCAATCGCGAACGATTCGGGAACTACCAATGCACTTTCGATATTTACCCGGGTAAGACCTATACATTAAAACAGATTGGCATCACACATAAAGCAAACTCCAACCAGCTCTATACCATGCGGCTTCAATTGGAAACCGAAGGGTTACCTATGCCATCTGCCGGAATGAACACCATGGTAAGTATTCGACTGAACGATGAAGCAAGCAATGAGTTAATAATTCCCACCAATGCTTTGTTGCAAGAAAACGGTCGTTCATGCATATTTGTCTATCACCCCGAAACGGGTATCGTACAAAGCAAAGAAGTCAGTATCCTCCGTTTGACGAGCGATGGACGTAGCATCATTACTTCTTCATCTTTGAAACCAGGGGATATCATCGTTACGGCCGGTATACATTCCATTCGGGATGGAGAACAAGTAAAACCGCTCGCACCAGCCAGTGCAACAAATGTGGGAGGCCTGTTATAAAAAGATAAAATAAAAAGCGTACGAATTAACTCCGTACGCTTTTCTTTTTCTCCTTCGGTTTAGGAAGCTCCTTGCATGTAACCTTCGTTAAAGCGACCAGTAACTCGTGGTCATCCACGTCTTCTATATGAAAACAAGGTTTAGCCCCAGGATAAGGTGATTGGAGAATTGGCATACCAAGTAAAGCCCGTCCACCTTCCGTGGGTTTGAAGAGCAGTCGGTCATCACAAACCATTGCAAAGAACTTGCCATTACAATAGAGTCCGTATTCACCAAACATCTTCTTGAAGGTAATTTCACCGGCACGAGACATTTGGTCGGCGATGTATTGCACTAAATCAGGATTGCTTGCCATCTGCTCATTTTATTAGAATCTTCCAAAATCTTTCCGGCAGATGAATGTTCTCTACTTCTATCGCATCTTTAAATAAAGGTGCAATCTCTTCGGGAACAAAGCCGGCGATGCCACAACCTATCTCCGTCACCAAGAATACCAACTCAGGATGCTCCTTGGCAAAAGCTATGAATTCATCAACGTACGGACGGATTCTCTCAGGCCCTCCATGCATGGTTGGGATGCCATAAGTCTGCCCTTGAAGGCCGACACCTTGTCCCCAAATGGCTCCCCATTTCTGATAAGCTAAGTAAGCAGCTCCTCCGCCATGTGCCCCTTGCAGATTGCTTCCGAAGACGAAGATTTCACCCGGGCGTAATTCGGTGATTCGATTGGATGTGATTCTTGTTTTCATCATTTCTTCTAATTCATTAAACGTCTGAAGCCTTCCTCTAAATTCCTGAGAAATATTTCCATAGCGGAGCCACCATCAATGCTTGTATAAAATCGCCTTGTTGAAGTTTCTGCTTTACTTCTTCTTGGCTGAATACATAGACTTCCAAGTCTTCCGACGCATCCAAGTTTTGGAGAGCAGTCTTCTCTACTCCTTCCGCCAAAAAGCAATGCGTCAGATTGGTCATGGTACTCGAGTTGGCCGAAAGTTGCATCAGTTCCTTCCACTCTCCGCCACTGTATCCAGTTTCTTCCAGCAATTCCCTTTGGGCTGCAACCAACGGGTCTTCGCCTTTTTCCAATACGCCAGCTACCAACTCGAAATTCGTCCTGCCCAAAGCATGTCGATACTGACGCACCAACACCATATCTCCTTCTTTCGTGATGGCTATCACATTCACCCAAGTGGGATATTCCAATACATAGTATTCATCCAGTATCCGCCCATCGGGCAATTGAACTTTGTCGCGACGAGCCGTAAGCCACGGCCTTTTAATCAAATATTCGGAAGAGAGGGTCTTCCAGGTCATATCTTTCATAATTGCTTATCTTTAGTGATTATTCCTAATTCATCCTTATTCGCCATTGCCCATTGTAAAATAGGTTCCATTGTTTTCATAAAGGATTGTCCCAATTGGGTTAACCGGTATTCCACTTTTGGCGGAACCTCGGGATAAATAGCACGAACAACCAGATGCATTTCCTCCAACTTTCGAAGTGTCTGCGTCAGCATTTTCTGTGAAATATCTGGAATATCCTTTTGCAGCTCACTGAATCGCATGACTCCAGACAACTGCAACGAATGCATGATTAACACAGACCATTTATCACCAATTTTTGCCAATATATCCCTAACCGGACAAAAACTTTCATATTTCTTCATAGCGTAAACCTTTCATATCCAACATTCGTTACTCTTAAGTAACTATCTTACAAGAAAGTACCTTCTTGTTTAGAAAACTATTTCGACATATCTTTGCTTTACAAAGGTAATAAACTTTCTTTTAGTAACCATTAATCTTAGCAAATATGAAACAGATTGAAAAACTTTCTGAAGGTACATCTTATACAGCTGTATCGATAGGTAAACTTGCCGAACTGAACGAACATGTATTGATGCTTTCATCCGAAATACAGATTCCGGGTAAAGTATTCTTAGGAAATGCTTTAGGAACTACAGGAGCAGAGATTTCGTTTCAAAGTTTTCCCGTAGGAGGCGAAACAGGTTTTGTTCATACCCACAATACACACGAAGAAATATACATCTTTGTACAAGGAAAAGGAGAGTTTCAAGTAGACGGGAAAGTATTTCCGATAGGAGAGGGCAGCATTGTTCGAGTAGCTCCTGCTCCTAAACGTTCTGTCCGCAATATTGGCAATGAACCACTCATCATGATATGCATCCAATATAAGGCCGATAGCTTTACACCCGAGGATGCAACAGATGGAAAGATTCTTGCCGAACCTGTTGTTTGGTAACCAACCTAAAACACTCCCATTGGTGGAGTGTTTTTTTATTGCTATCTTTGTTCACCTCCCTTAATTCTTATTAACTATGAACGAACAAGAAAAACTCATCGGAGAATTGGCCGACAATCAAAAAACAGTCTTCCTCGGCTCAGTAAACGAACAAGGATTTCCTAACATAAAGGCCATGTTGCAAACCCGAAAGCGTGAAGGTATTCGTATATTCTATTTCACAACGAACACCTCTTCCATGCGTGTCAAACAATATTTGAAGAACCCGAAAGCATGTGTCTACTTCTGCAATCAAGATACATTCATCGGAGCCATGCTTCTCGGTACTATAGAAATATTGACGGACGATGAAAGTAAGCAGATGATTTGGCGTGAAGGGGATGAAATTTATTATCCAAAAGGGGTGACGGACCCTGACTATTGCGTTTTACGATTCACTACTCTATCGGGAAGAATCTATCGAAATTTTCATTCGATAAATTTCGAAGTTTAACTTAAAGCTTTATGAATAAAAACATCTAACGTCTTCATCTATTCTTTAATCAACGGCGTGGTTTAGCTAAACTACGCCGTAATTTAATCAGTTAACGACGTTGTTTCGTAAATCAACACTGATAATTAAAGAATACATGAAGACGAAAACAAGTTTTCATCCAATCGTTCATAAGAATTCTCCATACATCCGGCGTGTTTAACCAGCCTTGTTTTCACCAGAAAAAAATCGGTTTGCAAGCATTTTTCCGTCCGCATCTTTCAGCTATTTTTTTATCTTTGCATCTAATTTAAAGACTGAAAAACATGAAAAGATTCCTTATGCCACTGCTGGCGATATCATTTGTAGCCTGCAACTCGGCCCAAACGAAAACCGAACCCGATGCCTTGGCGTTTAACCCTGATGCATATACCGAAGAAACATTGGTCATGCCCGGCGGAGACACCATCCACTATCGGGCGTACGAAAACATTTACTTCGTAAAGCATGTAGCGGACTCTGCCTACCAGACATTGAACTTCTACGTGCCTTTGTCGGCCAACGAACAGACTCCGATATTCCTCCGTACTTATGTGGGAGGTTATATGGCCGCAAAAGCCCGAAAGCCTTCGCCCACCGACGCTAGCGGACGAGCCCTTCAAGAAGGATATGTGCTTTGCATCCCCGGCTCAAGAGGATGGAATTCCGTCGTCGAAAAGAATGGGGAAAAGCATTTCACCGGACGTGCACCGGCCGACATCGTAGACTTGAAGGCTGCCGTCCGTTACCTTCGCCATAACGACCATACCATGCCTGGCAATGCCGAACGCATCATTACCGATGGAACAAGTGCCGGAGGTGCCATGTCGGCACTATTAGGGTCGAGTGGCAATTCGCCCTTGTTCGAACCTTATTTGAAAGAACTGGGTGCCGCCAACGAACGCGATGATGTTTTCGCCTCCGTCTGCTATTGCCCCATCATCGACCTTGAGCACGCCGATATGGCTTACGAATGGCTATATGCCTGCACAAACCAAGGCATACGTGCCCTCTCGCCCGAGCAACAACAAGTATCCGAGGAGCTTGCCTCCGCCTTCCCAAGCTATCACAACAGCTTGGGATTGAAGAAGGCTGATGGAAGTCCACTTACCATTGACCATTACACAGAATACTTGAAATCGTTCCTCATCCAATCGGCCCAACGGGCTTTGGACGAAGGATGCGTCATTCCATCGGATATCGGCATCGTTCAAGAAAGAGGATTCGTGAAAGACATTGACCTACCGACCTATCTGACTTACGTGGTAAGTACCCGCAAACTGAAGACTCCTCCAGCATTCGATGCACAAGGCGTTTTAGGCGACTTCCAAACACCCGAAAACAAATTGTTTGGCGATGAAACAGGAAGTAGCGTCAACTTCACCACCTATAGTTGTGCCAAGACGGGCAATACAATAGACGAAGCTTTGCAAACCCGTATCTGGATGATGAATCCCATGTACCACCTCAACCAAGCTACCGACAAGGCCAAGCATTGGTTCATCCGTCATGGTGCTCGCGACCGCGATACCGGATTCTCTGTACCCATAAATCTTGCCACCAAGTTGATGAATCAAGGCTATCCTGTCGACTTCGCATTACCATGGAACCGTGGCCATGAAGGAGACTACAATCTGAACGATTTGTTCGAATGGATAAACGGGCTTAACCCATAACCAACCCACACTTATTGAACAATTCTATTGCCCGATAGAAAACATCTGTTGCTCAAGTTTGTTATAATGTATATATTTGCAACAAAGAAAACAAATGACTAACTCTTAAAAACGAAAAATTATGGCAACAAAATTCTATAAATGCAACCATTGTGGTAATGTAATTGAAAAGGTAGTAGATAGCAAGGTCCCAGTAGTATGCTGCGGTGAAAAGATGGTAGAACTAATCCCCAACACAGTAGATGCCAGCAATGAAAAGCATGTACCGGTAGTAACCCGTTTGGACGATTGCAGAATCAAAGTTGAAGTGGGAAGTGTGGCACACCCGATGACGCCCGAACATCACATCGCCTTTATCTATGTGGAAACAGAAAACGGTGGAATCCGAATCAACTTGAAGGACAAGCCCGAAGCCATTGTCTGCACCTGTTCGGACAAGCCAGTTGCCGTATACGAATACTGCAACCTGCACGGATTATGGAAAACTGAATTATAATTAATGATAGTTATTATTGATTGAAAGGTGGTGTACCAACGTACAACCACCTTTCTTTATGATACCACTAAATCAGTTCAAAATGCTTGAAGGCTTTATAAAGCCCATCATCATCTACACTAGCCGTTATATAGTCGGCATGCTTCTTGACTTCATCCGATGCATTCCCCATAGCCACCCCAATGCCGGCAGCCCGAAGCATCGGAATATCATTTCCTCCATCACCAAAAGCTATTGCTTCCGAAATGTCTATACCCAAATGTTTGACAAAAGAGCGTACACCAACTGCCTTATCAACTCCAGCCACATTGACATCTGCAAAAACATCACACCACCGGGAAGAGGCAAGTCCTGGCAATTGGGCCATTACCTTCTGTTCGGTTTCGGCATCTAGATAAAAACAAAGTTGCGAGCAAACTCCTTCTTGATAAACCTCCCAAAGGTCTCTGACCTCCGGCAATGGAAGAGCCACCTTATTGGCCAATTCAATTACCCTCGAATTGATTCTATCTACAAAGATTCCATCATTTCCTTCAACCGCAATGGCAAAATCATATTGTTTGGACAACTCCATGGATTTGCGGAACAACTCCAATGAAATAGCATGTCTCTCAACAACGGTTCCATCGCAAAGGGTACTCTCTGCCCCATTCAGTCCTACAACACCATGATAAGGTATATCAGATATCTCTGCCAAATTACCAAACGAACGACCTGTGGCAATGATAATCTGAATACCTTTGTTATATAGTTGTATCAAAGAAGATTTTGCCGAGGCTGGAACCTTGTGAGTTGAGAAACTTAAAATCGTTCCGTCCACATCTAAAAATATCGCTTTTATCATAACGCCATTTATTTTGGAAGTAAAGGTAAGTATAATCCTTCGCACATCCAATTCTTCTCCCACATTCCTCACGTAAAACCAACCTATCGAACAACATATTATGAAAATAGACCTTTGCCATTCTGAACATACCTGATAACTTTGCGTTATTAATTATAGCCAATTTTATCAAGAAAAACGCAACGACATGGATTTCAGTAAATGGGCATTCAATAACCGAAATTTGGTTTATTTCTTCATAGCCGTCCTTACCATAGGAGGGATATGGTCGTGTTATCGCATGAGCAAACTAGAAGACCCAGAAGTAAAAGTAAAGCTTGCCATGATTGCCACCACATACCCCGGTGCATCCGCTCATCAAGTTGAGCTGGAAGTGACGGATGTACTCGAAAAAAGCATCCGCACCATGGGTAATATTGACAACATCGAAAGCTATTCGTACAATGACCTTTCACTCATTCAGGTAGAACTACTGAGTACCGTCAAGGATAATGAAGTGGAACAACATTGGGACTTGTTACGCAGAAAAGTAAACAATGCACAAGCATCCCTTCCTGCAGGTGTGAGCCCTCCAATCATAAAAGACGACTTTGGTAATGTTTTTGGAATGTTCTATGCCTTGACAGGAGATGGGATGGACAATCGTGAACTCTCCGATTATGCAGAACTCATCAAACGTGAAGTGAACGGAATTGAAGGCATCGATAGGGTAGACCTTTATGGTAAACGTCCGGAATGTATCAATATCTGCCTGCAACAAGACCGAATGGCAAACCTTGGTGTAAAGCCATTAGAAGTGCTTGCTACCCTAAACGGACAAAACCAAACTACATACACAGGATATTACAACAATGGAGATAACCGCATCCGAATAACCGTTGACGACAAGTTCAAGACGGTAACAGAAATTGCAAACATGCTTATTCAAGGGCACGATGACGACCAACTCCGGCTAAGCGACATTGCAATTGTCGAGAAAGCCTATGAAGAACCTAGTCGAAACGAATTGTACTTTGACGGTAGCCATGCCATCGGTATTTTAATTGCTGCCTCGAGTGATGCCGATATCATCAAAGTGGGCGACAAAGTAGAACAAGCCATGCAAACATTGCAGGATACCCGGTTTCCGGTAGGCTTGGAAGTACATCAGGTGTTTAATCAACCCGAACGAGTAAGCGACTCATTAGGTACTTTTGCCATCAACCTTATCGAGTCTGTTGCCATTGTCATTCTTGTACTCATGCTGACTATGGGCTTCAAGAGTGGTCTCATTATCGGATATAGCTTGATTATTACCGTCTGTGGTTCCTTCCTCTTTCTGCATTACATGGATGGTACTTTGCAACGAGTGTCATTAGGTGCTTTCATTCTTGCTATGGGGATGCTGGTAGACAATGCCATCGTGATTATTGATGGCATATTGGTTGACTTAAAAGCAGGAAAGCCTCGGATGGAAGCCATGACCGCCATCGGCCGGCAAACAGCTATGCCCTTATTAGGTGCAACAGCAATTGCCATCATTGCCTTTTTACCAATCTTCTTGTCTCCCGATACAGCCGGAGTTTACACTCGGGATTTGTTTATAGTCCTTGCTGTTTCTTTATTGCTCAGTTGGGTATTGGCCTTAACCCATGTTCCCCTCATGGCCAACCGCCGTCTTTTCCCTGAAATAGAACAAGATAAAAACGGAAAACGCATCTACAAAGGAAAGATTTACGAATATTTGCGTCAAGGACTACAATTCGGATTAAAACACCGATGGGGAAGTGTATTGGGTATGATTGCCCTATTTCTGCTTTCCGCATTCGGCTATACCTTTATGAAACAAGGATTCTTCCCCGATATGGTTTACGACCAGCTTTACATGGAGTATAAACTTCCGGAAGGAAGTAATTCTACTCGCGTGGCCAAAGATTTACAAGATATAGAAGCATACCTCAAATCCCGTAAAGAAGTGACCCATGTCACTACTTCCATTGGAGGCACTCCAGGCCGATACAATCTGGTACGAAGCATTGCCAACCCATCGCTGGCTTATGGCGAGTTGATTATCGACTTTACATCGCCCGATGCCTTGATTGATAACATGGAAGAAATACAAAGTTATCTGACAGAACATTATCCTGATGCTTACGTCAAGCTGAAACGATACAACTTAATGTTCAAGAAGTATCCCATCGAAGCCCAATTCCTAGGTCCTGACCCCGCCATTCTTCACCAATTGGCGGATAGTGCACGCACGATTATGGAACAAACACCGGAGGTTTGCCTGATTACAACAGACTGGAATCCTGATGTTCCTGTACTAACCGTTGAATACAATCAACCTGTGGCCCGTGCTTTAGGATTAAGCAGGAACGATGTCAGCATTTCCTTATTGACTGCTACAGGTGGTATCCCCGTCGGTACATTTTACGAAGGCATTCACAAAAACAACATCTATTTAAAAACTATCAATGAACAGGGTAAACAAATAGAAGACTTGAACAATACACAAGTCTTCTCTCAATTGCCCTCCATCAATGGATTGATGGATAAAGAATTTTTAGTGAAATTAAAATCCGGTAATCTTGATAAAGACGAACTGGTAGAGACACTCATGGGCAGTACTCCATTGCAACAAATCAGCAAACAGATAGATATACATTGGGAGCCTTCCGTCATACCCCGCTACAACGGCCAACGAAGCCAACGTGTACAATGTTCTCCTGCTCCAGGAATAGAAACGGAACAGGCACGCCAAGCCATTGCCACACAAATTGAGAATATCAAGCTTCCCGACGGATATAGCCTGCAATGGCAAGGTGAACGAAAAGCCAGCACTCAGTCAATGAAGTATCTTTTCCAGAACTTTCCTCTTGCCATCATTCTGATGATTGCCATCCTAATCATGTTGTTCAAGGATTACCGCAAACCCATCATCATTTTCTGTTGCATGCCTTTCGTCATCGTTGGAGTAGTGATTGTCATGCTGCTTACAGGAAAGGTTTTCAACTTTGTAGCAATCGTCGGGACATTGGGATTGATAGGAATGCTCATCAAAAATGGTATTGTATTGATGGATGAAATAACTCTGCAAATCAATCAGGGTGTTGAACCCATTAGTGCCTTAATAGATAGCTCGCAAAGCCGTTTACGACCAGTAATGATGGCATCACTTACCACCATCTTGGGTATGATTCCATTGTTACCCGATGCCATGTTCGGTTCATTGGCTGCATCCATCATGGGAGGCCTGCTATTTAGTACAATAATTACACTTTTCTTTATCCCGATACTTTATGCCTTGTTCTTCAAGATAAAATGTGATCATTCGAAATAAAGCAAAGAATAACAAACAGATAAGATTAAAAATAAAACGAAATATACGAATGAAAAAAACATTCATACTCATCACCCTCATCCTTTGTGCATTTACCATGAATGCACAAGAAACCCTTACGCTTTCAAAATGCCGGGCCATGGCACTGGAAAACAACAAGCAGATGGCAGCTGCCATCAAACAGACACAGGCAGCCAGATATACAGAGAAAAGCTACTGGGCAAACTTCTTTCCTAATTTTACCGCCAGCGGAAGCGGTCTTCATAGTACAATGAATGGAAGTTTTAATATCCCAGGAGGAAACCTTCCTACCTTCATACCCGATGCTACAGGACAATTTCTACCAAACAATGGATTTGCCTATTTCCCTGGCATCGACTTGAACTATAAAGTACGGACAATTTACATGGGTGGCCTCCAAGTAGAACAACCCATTTTTATGGGTGGAAAAATCAAGGCTGCTTACAAAATGGCAACCCTGGGTAAACAAATGGCCCAACTCAATGAAAACCTTACCTCGACAGATATTATCTTGGAAACCGACCAGGCATATGCACTCATGATTAAAGCTCAAGAAATGAATAAAGTAGCCGAAAGTTATCATGCAGTTTTACAAGAGTTGATGAAAAACGTACAAAGTGCCTACAAACATGGACTAAAATCAAAAAATGATGTCCTGAAAGTACAAGTGAAGCTGAATGAAAGCGAACTTTCTATCCGCAAAGCTCAGAATGCCCTTCGCCTGGCCAATATGAATCTATGCCATTTAATAGGTAAACCCCTGAATGAAACACTGCATATTTCGGATGATTTTCCCATCATCGAGCTACAATCGGAAACACAAATCAACGACATTACTGCCCGTCCCGAATACAATATTCTTGACAAACAAGTAGATTTAGCCAAACAACAAGTGAAATTAACCCGAAGCGAACTCATGCCTCAAATAGGTATTCGCGGTTCGTACGATTACATCCATGGACTAAAAGTGAACGAACAGACCATGTTCGATAAGAGAAATTTCTTCGTTTTACTTAATGTAAGCATTCCTATTTTTCATTTTGGAGAACGCATCAACAAAGTTCGTGCAGCCAAGATGAAATTGGAACAAACTAGATTGGAACAAGCCGATTTAAACGAAAAGATGCTTCTTGAACTCACACAATCGGCCAATAACCTAGACGAAGCCAAACTGGAAGCAGAATTAGCTGACCAATCTCTCTTGCAAGCCGATGAAAACCGACGCATCAGCAAAGGAGAATACGAAGCTGGATTAGAATCCCTGGCCGATCATCTGGAAGCACAAGCCCTTTGGCAACAAGCTTACGAAAATAAGGTCGATGCCCATTTCCAACTTTATTTGAATTATGTAAAATACTTGAAGGCTGCCGGCCAATTGAAATAAAAAAGAGAAAAAAGGAAGCACATTTTTTTATTATTCATCAAGAATCATTAATTTTGTTCAAAAAGATTACAAAATTAAATGATAGCTTATGAATAAGAAACTTTTATTCTCTTTATTGCTTCTTGCAGGAACAACTTCCAATAGCCAGGCTGAAGAAGCTAGACTTTTACGTTTTCCTTCTACCAATGGACAAGAAATAGTCTTTTCGTATGCAGGCGATTTGTATAAAGCACCTTTGAATGGTGGTGATGCCCAACGCTTGACTTCACACATCGGTTATGAAATGTTTGCCCGTTTCTCACCAGACGGAAAGTCCATCGCCTTTACCGGACAGTACGATGGTAACACCGAAGTGTTCCTGATTCCTAGCGAAGGAGGTCAACCACAACGTTTAACCTATACTTCGACTAATAGCCGAGATGATTTAGGCGACCGCATGGGACCTAACAACATGGTAATGACCTGGACACGCGATGGTAAACACATCGTTTACCGAAATCGTATCAGCGATGGTTTCAGCGGAAAGTTGTGGTCAGTCTCAAAAGAAGGAGATATGCCCGAAGTACTTCCTCTACCCGAAGGCGGTTTCTGTAGCTATTCACCCGACGGAAAGAAAATGGCTTACAACCGCGTAATGCGTGAATTCCGTACATGGAAATATTACAAAGGCGGTATGGCCGACGACATCTGGATTTATGACCCAGCTGTCAAGAAGGTGGAAAACATCACCAACAACGTATCACAAGATATTATCCCCATGTGGATTGGCGATGAGATATTTTTCATTAGCGATCGCGAAATGACCATGAACCTTTTCGTTTATAATACGAAAACAAAGCAAACTCAAAAGGTAACCAACTACACCGATTACGATATCAAGTTCCCTAGCTCAGACGGTAACATCATCGTGTACGAACAAGCCGGTTATCTGCATAAGTTCGACCCTAAAACTCGTCAAAGCACTAAGATTTCCATCAACCTCGGTGGTGAAAATAACTATGCTCGCAAAGAAACGAAAAACGTATCAAGCAATGTAACAGCTGCTAGCCTCTCGGGCGATGGCAAGCGTGTAGCCGTTACTGCTCGTGGTGAAGTGTTCAATGTACCGGCCGGTAAGGGTGTGACCCGTAACATTACCCGTACATCGGGTGCCAACGAACGCGGTGCCAAGTTCAGCCCGGACAGCAAGTACATCGCCTACATCAGCGACCGTACCGGTGAAACTGAAATTTGGTTGCAGGGCGAAGATGGCGAACCGGTTCAGCTTACCAAGAACAACGATACTTACATCCGTCAGTTGATGTGGAGTCCGGATAGCAAGAAGATTCTCTATACCGACCGCAAGAACCGATTGGTGGAAGTGGATATCATTGCCAAGACCAAGCGTACCGTGATGCAGAATCCTGGCGGTGAATTCCGTGGCGTAAGCTATTCTCCGGACAGCCAATGGATTACTTATACCAAGGGTGCTGAAAACAACATGAGCGTGGTGTATGTGTACAATCTCAATACCAAGCAGGAAATTGCCGTAACCGAAAATTGGTACGATTCTTCATCACCGGTATTCAGTACCGATGGTAAGTACCTTATCTTTACATCGGCACGTGATTTCAACCCTACTTACGGTCAGTTGGAATGGAACCATACTTACAACCGCATGAATGGTGTGTACATGGCCATGCTTGCCAAGGATACTCCTTCTCCATTGTTGCCAACCGATGGTGCTGCTGATACTCCGAAGAAGGACGACAAGGCAGCTCCTGCCAGCGTGAAGGTAGATGCAGACGGTATATTCGGCAGACTCATCAAGTTGCCGTTGCCGGCAGGTTTCTATCGCAATTTCTTCTCGGATGGAAAGAAGGTATATTAT
>JAFQNW010000101.1 GCA_017420875.1 Bacteroidaceae bacterium | reverse complement strand
TACGGTGGTCGTGAACAAAGCTCCTTTATCCATCCCGGTTTCGCCCAAGATGTTTGGATTGACGGCAAGGATGTAAGCCATCGTCAAGAACGTGGTGATACCTGCCATGATTTCGGTACGAATGGTGGTTTCTTTCGGGTTGAAACCAAATAGTTTTTCAAGCATACGATGTTTTAATAGGATTAACAGAATACAAATCTACGGATTATTTTTGTTTTTTAGAGAAGATTTCACTTTTCATTGTAAAAAACGAGTAGGAATGATTAAAAATTGTAACTTTGTCCATCTTTAATTAAAATAGCATTTTGATTTTGCGATGAAAGCTCTGAAAGAACGAATATTGAAGGACGGGCGTTGTTTCCCCGGAGGTATATTGAAAGTGGATAATTTCATCAACCATCAGATGGACCCCATTTTGATGAAGTCGATGGCTGTAGAATTTGTACGTCGCTTTGCCAGTACAAAGATTAATAAAGTGTTGACGGTAGAGGCCAGTGGCATTGCTCCTGCCATTATGGTAGGCTATCTGTTGGAACTTCCCGTGGTCTTTGCCAAGAAACGCAAGCCCAGCACCATGGAGAATATGCTGGTAACGGAAGTATTTTCGTTCACTAAGAACCTGACTTATACGGTGTGTGTCAGCAAGGATTACTTGCAACCGGGTGACAAGGTATTGTTCATCGACGACTTCCTGGCCAATGGCAATGCCGGTAAGGGAATGATTGACCTCGTGAATCAGGCCGGTGCCGAGCTGGTAGGTATGGGTTTCTTGATTGAAAAGGCTTTCCAGAAAGGAGGAGAGATGCTTCGTCAGACAGGTATCCATGTAGAATCGTTGGCTATTATCGAGAGCTTGGACAATTGTCAAATCAAGTTGAAGGAAGATTGATAGGAAATGGAAAATATGAATAGCGAAACGCCGAAAGGTTTGATTTATGGGTTGGAGGCACGTCCTCCGTTGCGTGATACCTTGTTTGCTGCATTGCAACATCTGTTGGCTATCTTTGTAGCGATTATTACTCCTCCGCTCATCATAGCCGGTGCCTTGAAACTCGATTTGGAAACAACCGGTTTCCTGGTGTCGATGTCCTTGTTCGTGTCGGGGTTGGCAACCTTTGTACAATGTCGTCGGTTAGGTCCGGTGGGATGTGGCTTACTCTGTGTGCAGGGTACCAGTTTTTCGTTCATTGGCCCTATTATTTCTGCAGGTTTGGCGGGTGGTCTTCCGGCCATTTTTGGAGCGACCATCGCCGGTTCAGTGGTCGAAATGTTGGTTAGCCGGGTTTTGAAATATATGTGTCGCATCATCACTCCGTTGGTGTCGGGTATTGTGGTGACCTTGATTGGATTAAGTTTGATAAAAGTAGGTATCACCGCTTGTGGAGGAGGAGAGGCGGCTAAGGCAGCAGGCACATTCGGTTCTATCGAATATGTAGGTTTGGCGGCATTGGTGCTTGCACTCATTATCTTCTTCAACCGTAGCAGCAATCACTATTTGCGTATGAGTTCCATCGTTATCGGTCTTGTTATCGGTTATTTGGTGTCGTGGGCAATGGGAATGGTGAACTTCTCGGATATTCCTGATTTCGGAAACTTGAATATTCCTATTCCTTTTAAATATGGTGTGTCTTTCGATTTGTCTGCCATCGTTTCGTTAGGATTGGTATATCTCATCACGGCCATTGAAGCATACGGTGACATTACCGCCAATTCGTTGATTTCCGGTCAACCGGTAGAAGGCGAGAAGTTTATGAAACGAGCTTCAGGAGGCATCTTGGCCGATGGCTTCAACTCGATGTTGGCAGGTATATTCAATTCTTTCCCGAATTCTATTTTTGCACAAAACAATGGCATGATTCAGCTGACGGGAGTAGCCAGTCGCTATGTGGGTTATTTCATTGCCGGTATGCTGATATTGTTGGGCTTGTTCCCGGTGGTTGGCTTGGTATTCTCGTTGATGCCTGAGCCGGTGTTGGGAGGAGCTACCTTGTTGATGTTCGGTACGGTAGCTGCGGCAGGTATCCGCATCATTGCTTCGCAAGACATTAACCGTAAGGCGACGTTGGTGATTGCCATCAGTTTCAGTTTTGGCTTGAGTGTGGAGCTGGTGCCTGAAATCCTTTCGCAACTTCCTGAAACTGTTCGCAATATCTTTTCTTCAGGAATTACAACGGGAGGAGTTATGGCTATCCTGACCAATGCCTTGATTCAAATTAAAGAAGATTGATTGTAGTTTTTTGGCGATAAGTATTTATACTTTTCGCCATTTTTTTATCTTTGCACCTTAAAATAAATATATAATCGTATGGGTGGTTTTTTTGGGACAGTCTCCAAGACTGCATGTGTTGCCGACTTGTTCTACGGCACGGATTATAATTCACATGTAGGAACAAAAAGAGGCGGTATGGTAACCTATGCCGAAGGTATGGGATTCATGCGAGCTATTCATAGTTTGGAAAACGCGTATTTTCGCAACAAGTTCGAAGACGAACTCTCTAAGTTCAAAGGCAATACGGGTATTGGTGTCATCAGTGACACGGACCCTCAGCCCATTCTCATCAATTCACATCTCGGCAAGTTTGCTATCGTTACCGTAGCCAAGGTGAACAACATGCCCGAACTCGAAAAAGAGTTGTTGGCTAAGAATATGCATCTTTCGGAAATGAGCCTCTCGAAAACCAATCAGACTGAATTGATTGCTTTGCTTATTATACAAGGTAAGGACTTTGTGGATGGCATCGAAAACGTGTTCCGCAAAATCAAAGGTTCTTGTTCGATGCTTATTCTTACCGAAGATGGTATTATTGCTGCACGCGACCAATGGGGACGTACACCGATTGTGATAGGTAAGAAGGATGGTGCCTATGCCGCAACTAGCGAAAGCACCAGTTTCCCGAACTTGGGATATGAAATAGAAAAATATGTAGGCCCGGGCGAAATTATCCGCCTTCGTGCCGATGGTATGGAACAAATGCGTAAGCCGAACGAAGACATGCAGATTTGTTCTTTTTTGTGGGTATATTACGGATTTCCTGTTTCTTGCTACGAAGGACGTAATGTAGAGGAAGTTCGTTTTTCTAGTGGTTACAAGATGGCCAAACAGGACGAGTCGGAAGTGGATTGCGTATGTGGCATCCCCGATTCGGGAATTGGTATGGCTATGGGATATGCCGAAGGAAAAGATGTGCCTTATCATCGTGCCATCACCAAATATACACCGACATGGCCGCGTAGCTTTACCCCGGCCAATCAGGAAATGCGTTCGCTGGTGGCCAAGATGAAACTTATCCCCAACCGAGCGATGATGGAAGGCAAACGAGTGCTTTTCTGTGACGATTCCATCGTGCGTGGCACCCAACTTCAGGACAATGTAGACGAGATGTATCAGTATGGTGCCAAGGAAGTACATATGCGTATTGCTTGCCCTCCATTGATTTATGGTTGCCCATTCTTGGGATTCAGCTCGTCAAAGAGCAATTTGGAATTGATGGCCCGCCGAATCATTAAGGAATTGGAAGGTAACGAAGATAAGGATTTGGAAAAGTATGCTACCACAGGCTCGCCACAATACGAGCGTCTGGTCGAAGAAATAAGAAGTCGTTTTGGCTTGACTTCCTTGAAGTTTAACTCCTTGGAAACGCTGGTCGAAGCCATCGGTTTACCGAAGTGTAAAATCTGTACCCATTGTTTTGACGGGTCCAGTCACTTCTGATGACATCCATCTAAAAAAGAGCGTTGATTTGTTTGGCAATTCAACGCTCTTTTCCTATTTTTACACTCGTAGAATAAAATAAGGAAAGATATGGCATTAGTAGAACGTTTCTTGAAATATGTAAGCTTCGACACTCAGTCGGACGAAAATAGCGGGGTAACCCCAAGTACACCGAAACAAATGGTGTTTGCACAATACTTGAAGGGCGAATTGGAAGCCCTCGGGTTGAAAGAAATAGAGTTGGACGAACATGGCTATCTGTATGCAACCCTACCTGCCAATACCGACAAGGAGGTTCCTACCATCGGTTTTATCGCGCACATGGATACCAGCCCCGACATGAGTGGAGAAGGTGTCACTCCACGCATCGTGCATGGTTACGATGGCTCGGACATCGTGCTTTGTGAAGAAGAAAACATCGTATTGGCTCCGGCACAATTCCCTGAGTTGCTCGACCATAAGGGCGAAGACTTGATTGTAACGAATGGAAAGACATTGCTCGGTGCAGACGATAAAGCCGGTATTGCCGAAATTGTTACTGCCATCACTTACCTCCAGCAACATCCTGAAATCAAGCATGGAAAGATTCGGGTGGGCGTCAATCCCGACGAGGAAATTGGCATGGGTGCCCATAAGTTTGATGTGGAAAAGTTCGGATGTCAATGGGCTTATACCATGGACGGAGGAGAAGTAGGCGAACTGGAATTCGAAAACTTCAATGCTGCTGCAGCTAAGGTCATTGTGAAGGGTCGCAATGTGCATCCTGGATATGCCAAGAACAAAATGGTGAATGCCATTCGTATAGCCAATGAATTCATGAGCTTAGTGCCTGGGAATGAAACTCCTGAAGCAACCGAAGGTTATGAAGGATTCTATCACGTGGTAGGTGTGGAAGGCGAAGTCGAACAGGCTACTATCACCTATATCATCCGCGATCATGACCGTACCAAGTTCGAAGCACGCAAGGAGTGCATGCAGGCTTGGGGTGAAGCCATCAACGCCAAGTATGGTGCCGGTACTGTTACCATCGAATTGAAAGACCAATACTACAACATGCGTCAACAAATTGAACCAGTGATGCATATCATCGACATAGCCTTTAAGGCCATGGAGGAAGCGGGTGTCACTCCGAAGGTCAAAGCCATCCGTGGTGGTACCGATGGGGCACAACTTTCCTTCAAGGGATTGCCTTGCCCGAACATCTTCGCTGGAGGATTGAATTTCCACGGACGCTATGAGTTTGTGCCTATCCAGTCGATGGAAAAGGCCATGATGGTAGTGGTGAAAATTGCCGAATTAGTAGCTAAATCATAAATTAAAAATCATAAATCAAAAATCATGAAAACTACTCCGTTTACCGAAACACACATTGCTCTTGGAGCAAAGATGCATGAATTTGCTGGTTATAACATGCCGATTGAATACTCAGGCATCATCGACGAACACATGACCGTTTGCAACGGTGTGGGCGTATTCGATGTATCGCACATGGGTGAATTTTGGGTAAAGGGCCCGAACGCATTGGAATTCTTGCAACAAGTAACTTCCAACAACGTAGCTATCCTCCCTATCGGCAAGGCACAATATACTTGTTTCCCAAATGAAGAAGGTGGTATCGTAGACGACTTGATTGTTTATCACTACGAACCAGAAAAGTATCTGTTGGTAGTTAATGCAGCCAATATTGATAAGGACTGGGCATGGTGTACTAGCCACAACACCGTAGGTGCAGAATTGGAAAACTCTTCCGATCGTATGGCTCAGTTGGCTATCCAGGGTCCGAAAGCAACAGAAGTGTTGCAACGCCTTACTCCGGTGAACTTATCTGAAATTCCTTACTATGCATTTGCTGTAGGCGAATTTGCTGGTTGCCCGAATGTGATTCTCTCAAACACAGGCTATACCGGTGCTGGTGGCTTTGAATTGTACTTCTATCCGGAAGATGGTGCCAAGATTTGGGATGCAATCTTCGAAGCAGGTGCACCTGAAGGTATCAAGCCAATTGGTCTCGGTGCACGTGATACCCTTCGTTTGGAAATGGGCTTCTGTCTCTATGGCAATGACTTGAGTGATACTACTTCTCCACTCGAAGCAGGCCTTGGTTGGATTACCAAATTTGTAGAAGGCAAGAACTTCACTGCTCGTGCTATCCTTGAAAAACAGAAGGCTGAAGGCATTACTCGCAAACTCGTAGCATTCGAATTGGTTGATCGCGGTATTCCTCGCCATGGTTATAAGTTGGTAAATGCCGAAGGCGAAGAAATTGGTGAAGTGACTAGTGGTACCATGTCGCCAACTCGCAAGATTGGTATCGGCTTGGGTTATGTGGCAAAGGCTTATACTGCACTCGACTCTGAAATCTATATCGATGTTCGTGGCCGTAAGCTGAAAGCCAAAGTGGTGAAGGCTCCGTTTAGAAAGTAATCTTCTTCATTAGGTAGTCTTAAATAGGATACCTCTGTTATTGTGTCATTCTGAGCATCGCGAAGAATCTGCCGACATAAGCTTTATGTATTCAGATCCTTCACTTCGTTCAGGATGACACAATCTACATTTATTTTCAAAATAAAAACAAATGTCTGAATTGGCTCCTCTCATTAGCGACCTGGCACTCATCCTGATTTGTGCCGGTATGATGACGCTTATAATTAAACGTCTGACACAACCATTGGTACTTGGCTATATTGTGGCAGGTTTTTTGGCTAGTCCTCATTTTTCGTTGACACCTTCAGTGATTGATACAGCTAGCATTCATACATGGTCTGAGATTGGAGTTATTTTTCTCCTCTTTGCCCTCGGATTGGAATTTAGTTTCAAGAAATTGATGAAGGTAGGGGGGGCAGCGGTAATTGCGGCTTGTTTCATCATCTTCTCGATGATTATGATTGGGATGACGGTAGGGTGGTTGTTTGGATGGAAATCGATGGATTGTCTTTATCTGGGAGGGATGTTGGCAATGTCTTCCACTACCATCATCTATAAGGCTTTTGATGATTTGGGTTTGAGACAACAACGCTTTGCTGGGTTGGTACTCAGTATCCTGATTATCGAGGATATCCTTGCCATTGTCTTGATGGTACTGCTTAGCACAGTGGCTGTCAGCCAAAATTTTGAGGGTGGTGAGATGGTGTTTAGCATTGCCAAGCTGGTCTTCTTCTTGATACTTTGGTTTGTGGTTGGCATCTACTTGATTCCTATCTTCTTGAAGAGGTCAAAAAAATGGGTGAGCAACGAGACCATGCTGATTCTTTCTTTGGCCATGTGTTTCGGGATGGTTGTTTTGGCTGCAAAGGTTGGTTTTTCACCGGCATTCGGGGCGTTTATTATGGGCTCTATCTTAGCGGAAACTGTCGAGGCAGAAACTATTGAAAAGCTGGTGGCTCCGGTCAAGGATTTGTTTGGTGCCATATTTTTCGTGTCGGTAGGGATGATGGTAGATCCGGCAATGATTGTTGCATACATAGGCCCGATTATTACCATTACCCTGGCTATCCTTTTGGGACAAATTATTTTCGGGACATGTGGAGTTATACTTTCCGGACAACCCTTGAAGATGGCTATGCAATGTGGCTTCAGTTTGACCCAAATCGGTGAATTTGCGTTTATTATAGCTTCCCTGGGGGTGAGTCTGAATGTGACGAGCAGTTTTCTGTATCCCATTGTGGTGGCGGTATCGGTCATAACCACTTTCCTTACACCTTATATGATTCGGTTGGCAGTACCTGCATATACTATCGTAGAAAAGCGGATGCCTGAGAAGTGGAAGCAGATGTTGGAGCAATATGCATCCGGGTTGCAGACGGTAAATCATGAGAATAACTGGAAGAAGTTGTTGCTGGATGTTACACGGATGGTGTCCATTTATTCTGTACTTTGTGTGGCGGTAATCTTGGTGTCGTTTCAGTTTGTCATGCCAATCTTCCGCCTCATCCTGCCGGAAGATTGGGTAAAATGGGTAGGAGCCATCTTTACAATCTTGTGTATTTCGCCTTTCTTACGTGCCATTGTGATGAAAAAGAATCATAGCATCGAGTTTCAGGCATTGTGGCACGATAACCGGTTTAATCGGGCTCCTTTGGTCTCTACGATTATTTTCCGTGTAATCATCGCCATGGGATTTCTTTTGTTTGTCATCCAGAGTCTATTTGATACCTCTACACTGCTGGTAATCGGGATAGCTTTTGTTTTGGTAATCCTGATGATTCTTTCCCGTTTCCTTAAAAAACAATCCATATACATGGAGCGTACGTTTATTCAAAACCTGAACTTTCGGGATACACATGCCGAATTTAAAGGAAAGAAACGCCCGAAGTATGAGGGAACGCTTTTGTCACGCGACCTCCATTTGTCCGATTTCGATATCCCTGCCGATTCCTTATGGGCGGGGTATACCTTGAAGGAGTTGAACCTTGGCAAAAAATACGGGGTACATGTGGCTTCCATTATTCGCGGTTTACATCGAATCAATATCCCTGGTGCAAATGTCCGTATTTATCCGGGCGATACCATTCAAGTGATAGGAACCGATGAACAATTGGCTGAATTCTCCCGACAAGCGGAAAAAGTGGCCATGGCGGGCGAGGAAAATGAAATAGAAAAACGTGAAATGCACTTGAAGCAATTCGTGATAAAAGAAGAATCGCCTTTCCTGAATACTACGATTATGGATAGTGGCATTCGCAATGAATATCATTGTTTGGTGGTAGGTGTCGAGAAAGAATATGGACACTTGCTAAGCCCTGAGGCTCACATGCTATTGGAAGATGGTGATGTAGTGTGGGTGGTAGGCGAGAAGGAGCATGTCTATCAATTGTTAAATAAGAAATAACAAGAGAGGATGCAAAAGCATCCTCTCTTGTTATTCTTCCTCTTCAAAGTCAAAATCAAAGTCATCGTCCGAGAAGTATTCGGGAGTAATGAATTCCTCCATGCTTCGTCGATCTTTTTTGGTGGGGCGTCCGGTACCTCGGGCTCTATCGATAAAGCCACTGATACGATTCATTTCCAGCAATTCGTATTGTTCCTTTGGCGTGACGTTTTCCATCATCTCAGGAACAAGTTTGGCACCTACCCGTTTCTCGATGGCTTGAAGCACTTTGAAGGAGTAGGTAATGGGCGGTTTGCGTACGCTCACCACGTCACCCGGCTTTACCATGCGAGCAGGTTTAGCTTGGGCTCCATTGATGGAGATACGTCCCTTTTTGCACGCTTCACTGGCTATGGTGCGTGTCTTGAAGATACGTACAGCCCACATCCATTTGTCAATTCTAGCTTCGGCCATCTTATTTCTTATTGTATTGGTTCATGGTAATATTGATACCTGCCAGGCAGAAACTTTTGATAATGCTTCCAGCTGTTTCCAGACGTTCGTCCATGGTCTTGAGGTCTTCTTCGGTGAAATTTCCCAGTACATAATCTATTTGATGTCCACGCGGAAAATCATTTCCGATACCGAAACGCAGGCGGGCATAGTTTTGTGTGCCCAGAATTTCGGCAATGTGTTTTAAACCATTGTGTCCGGCATCGCTACCTTTTCCTTTTAGGCGGAGTGTGCCAAAAGGGAGGGCAAGGTCATCGACTACGATTAGTACATTCTCAAGAGCGATGTTTTCTTTCTGCATCCAGTAGCGGACGGCATTCCCGCTTAGGTTCATGTAGGTGGATGGCTTCAATAAGATTAATTGGCGACCTTTCACAGATAGGGTAGTGGTTGCACCGTAGCGTCCGTCTGCAAAAATAAGATTGGACGCCTTTGCAAGGGCGTCCAATACCATAAATCCTATGTTGTGACGGGTGTTTCGGTATTCAGCACCGATGTTTCCCAGTCCTACAATCAAATATTTCATTGATAAGGATTAGTTTTGTTTTGATTACTTACCTGCTGCTGCGGCGGCTGCTGCACCACGAGCTGCACGAGTCAACTTAACTGCACAAACAACAGCGTCCTTAGCGTTCATCAATTCAAGACCTTCGTAGCTCAATTCACCTACCTTGATAGTCTT
>JAFQNW010000100.1 GCA_017420875.1 Bacteroidaceae bacterium | reverse complement strand
GTATGCTTCGTGATAGGTGCAGGATTGTCCTATGTCATTTTCAGATATGGTCTGAAAAGCAAATACGACAACATCATCAAGGAAGCACAAACAGAAGCTGAAGTCATCAAGAAAAACAAGCTTCTGGAAGTAAAGGAAAAATTCCTGAACAAGAAAGCCGATTTAGAAAAAGAAGTAGCCATCCGCAATCAAAAGATTCAGCAGGCCGAAAACAAGCTCAGACAACGCGAACTTGTATTGAACCAAAAACAAGAAGAAGTTCAACGCAAACGCACTGAAGCCGAAGCTATCAAGGAAAATCTTGAAGCCCAAATCGTCATCATAGAAAAGAAAAAGGAAGAATTGGACAAGCTCCATTCACAAGAACGTGAAAAACTTGAAACCATATCCGGCCTTTCTGCTGAAGAAGCCAAGGAACGTTTGGTGGAATCATTGAAGGAAGAAGCAAAAACCGAAGCAGCCTCTTACATCAACGACATCATGGATGATGCCAAGATGACAGCCAACAAGGAAGCCAAGCGTATCGTAATCCAATCTATTCAACGAGTAGCAACCGAAACTGCTATCGAAAACTCCGTGACTGTATTCCACATTGATTCCGATGAAATCAAGGGACGTATCATCGGTCGCGAAGGACGTAACATCCGTGCGTTGGAAGCAGCAACTGGTGTAGAAATCGTAGTAGATGATACTCCAGAAGCCATTGTACTCTCAGCATTTGACCCTGTTCGCCGTGAAATTGCTCGTTTGGCATTACACCAATTGGTAACCGACGGCCGCATCCACCCTGCCCGTATCGAGGAAGTAGTTGCCAAGGTAAAGAAGCAAGTTGAAGAAGAAATTATCGAAACCGGTAAACGAACTACCATCGACCTTGGTATTCACGGTTTGCATCCAGAGTTAATCCGAATCATCGGTAAGATGAAGTACCGTTCATCTTACGGACAAAACTTGTTGCAACACGCTCGTGAAACGGCCAACCTTTGCGCCGTAATGGCATCAGAACTTGGATTGAATCCAAAGAAAGCCAAACGAGCCGGTTTGTTGCACGACATCGGTAAGGTACCTGATGAAGAAGCCGAATTGCCACACGCATTGTATGGTATGAAGATTGCCGAAAAATACAAAGAAAAAGCAGATATCTGCAATGCCATCGGTGCTCACCATGACGAAACAGAAATGACCAGTCTGTTGGCTCCTATCGTACAAGTGTGCGATGCCATCTCTGGTGCTCGTCCTGGAGCTCGCCGCGAAATTGTGGAAGCTTACATCAAACGCCTCAACGACCTTGAACAATTGGCCATGTCCTATCCGGGTGTAACCAAGACCTATGCAATTCAGGCTGGTCGTGAGCTTCGCGTAATTGTTGGTGCCGACAAGATAGACGATAAGCAAACAGAAAGCCTATCTGCCGAAATCGCCAAGAAGATTCAAGACGAAATGACTTATCCAGGACAAGTAAAGATTACGGTTATCCGCGAAACTCGCTCGGTAAGCTTTGCCAAATAAGAAAAAGCCAAAAGAACATAGTAAAGCCTCGCCATTCAAATGACGAGGCTTTTTCTTTATAGATAACAAATTGAGGTATCACAAATAATCGTCAAGGACAAATTCTGTATCAGGCACCAAGACATCCGGATATAAACGCCAAGGCATTTAAGGCAAAACGTGAAGGCGTTTTTAAAAAACGTCTTCACGTTTTAAATAAAGAACAGTGACACTCCCACTACACTGATACAAGCACCAACTATTTCTTTAAAAGTCACATGCTGTTTGAAGAAGAAATAAGAAGGCCAAATAATAAAGACAGGCGTCAGAGCCATCAGCGTAGAAGCCACTCCCGCTTCGGTATATTGTACCGCCATAAGCGACAAAGACACGCCAATGAAAGGCCCCGTTATCGTAGCCCAAAGGGCTACATTCATACCCTTACGGTCGTGTACTGAAGTGGCAAGCGTATGAAACTGTTTCTGAATCCCCATTACCAACAGAAAACCGACAGCTCCTGTTACCGCACGGATAAACGTTGAGGCAAAAGGTAACAAATCTGCCACCATCGTTTCATCCGATGGAATGGACATCTCATAATGATTCATTCCCACCTTACTCAATACCAATCCTACCCCCTGTCCAACTCCGGCACCAATACCAAAAAGCACTCCTTTCAACGGAAGTTTCAAAGACAATTTATGAGAAGTTCCCTTATTGAGCACCGAAATACCTATCCCCGTCAATGTAACCAGCATCCCCAACAAAGCATTCCACGACAAGGTTTCGCCCAACATCAACCAACCAGCGATAGCAGCCGTAGGTGGAGCCAGGGTCATAAACAACTGACCGAAGCGAGAACCAATCCAAATATAAGAATTGAACAAACAATAATCTCCCAACAAATAGCCCACAAAGCCAGACATAGAAAGCCAAAACCACGCCTTTCCATCGGCATAAAGCGGATAAGGGCTTCCCGTAAAATACCATAAGGTAGCACCCAACATCAACAACGACAACAACATGCGGATAACGTTCATCTGCAACGAACCTAAACGTTTACTTCCTATTTCCGCAAAAAGAGCGGTAACTGTCCACGAGACTGCTACCGCTAACGATATAATTTCACCTAGATATTGCATTTCTATCTTCCTTACTAAAAACTATCTATTCATCACTTTTTCAGCACAAGCATACCCTTCTTCATACAAATCTGTCAACTTCTTGACACTAGTTTCCATACGCCCGACTACAATCGGTTTCTCTGGTCGGATTACCACTATCTTTCCTTCATCTTCTAACTTCTCAACCAAATCAAGTTGCTCATTATAGATTTTATTCCGATTTCTTAATGCGACTCTCAATCGAGGGTAATTCTTATAAATAAAACTAGGTACCATGACCTCCTTGTCCGATTTCCGATATCCGCGATTACGAGTAAGCACCACCACTCCTTTATGGTAACCCTGTTCAAATGCATGAAGCAAAGGAATAGAGTCGGTTATACCACCATCAAGCATCGGACGTCCATCCACATAAATAATGGGACAAGCATATGGCAAACTACTCGAAGCCTTCACGATATCAATGATACGTTTTTCATTCAGTTTTTCTTCCCAATAACAAGCCAATCCTGTCAAACAATCAGTTGTCACCATTTCAAAACGATTGGGATTCTCGGCATATGCCTTATAATTATAAGGTAATATCCTATCGGGGAAACGATGAAAAAGCAACTGTTGGTCAATGAGTCCCCGTTTCTTGAGAAGTGGCCGTATACCGATATACTTATATTTAGCTAGCAGATCGATATTGCTATATTTCCCTCTTCCTCGCTGATGCGACATATAAGACAGGCCATTACATGCTCCAGCAGATACACCGATAGCATAAGGAAATTGAATATTATTATCCATTAAATAATCCAAAACACCACAGGTGAACACACCACGCATGCCACCTCCTTCTAATACTAAAGCTGTATTGTTATCGATTTCTAGCATATTTTAAACCACTCAAATTCTCTTTTTTCAAAAAGTAACCGCAAAGTTACCTTTTTAGTTGTAATAAAAAGTATAATTTTTGAAGAAAAGTGTTACATTTGCAAAATCAAGTATTAAAACTTATCATCATGTTCGAATCTACCACTTATATAAAACGCCGTCAAGCACTCAGGGAGAAGGTTCAAAGCGGCATTATACTTATTTTAGGGAACAATGAGGCACCGGCTAATTATCCGGATAATTGCTATCATTTCCGTCAAGACAGCTCATTTCTCTATTTTTTCGGTCAGTCACATCCTGGATATGCAGGCATTTTGGATATCGAAGCCGGTGAAGACATCTTTTTCGGCAATGATGTAGATATTGACGATATCATTTGGATGGGGCCTCAACCTAGTATTAAGGAATTGGCAGCACAAGTAGGAGTAGAAAAGAGCATGCCTTTCTGCCAATTGAAGGAAGTAGTAGGTAAAGCCATCGCACAAGGGAGAAAAGTACATTTCTTACCTCCCTACCGCTACGACAACATGATGTTATTGGAAGAATTGACAGGCATCCGTGCATCCATGACCAAGAAATATGCCTCACTCGAATTGATTAAGGCGGTAGTTGACTTGCGTTCTGTCAAGGAAACTTGTGAAATTGCCGAATTGGATTTAGCGTGCAACATTGACTATGAAATGCACACCACTGCCATGCGATTGTGTAAGCCTGGTGTAAGCGAGCAATATATTGCCGGTGTTTTAGAAGGTATTGCCGCATCTTACGGAAGCAAGACTTCATTCGCCACCATCTTGACACAACATGGCGAAACCTTGCACAACCACGACCATAGCCACCTATTGGAATTAGGTAAAATGATGCTTACCGATGCTGGTGCAGAAAGAGTCAGCAACTATTGCTCAGATCACACCCGTACCATCCCCGTAGGAGGAAAATTTGATAGTCGCCAAAAAGACATTTATAACATTGTACTTGCTTGCCATGGTAAAGCTTTGGAATTGACTCGTCCAGGAATCACTTACAAAGAAGTACATTTGGAAGTTTGTAAGGTCTTGACAGAAGGGCTGAAAGGATTAGGACTGATGAAAGGGAATGTAGATGAAGCTGTTGCTGCTGGTGCACATGCTTTGTTCTTGCCTCACGGATTGGGACACATGATGGGGCTTGACGTTCACGACATGGAAGACTTGGGACAAATCTATGTAGGTTATGATGAAGAGACTCGCCCATCCAACCAATTTGGATTAGCTTCTCTCCGAATGGGTCGCCGTTTGCAAGAAGGTTTTGTCATGACTGACGAACCTGGTTGCTACTTCATCCCCGCTCTCATCGACCAGTGGAAAGCCGAAAAGATGCACACAGACTTCCTGAACTACGAAGCCATCGAAAGTTTCAAGGATTTTGGAGGCATCCGCTTAGAAGATGATATTCTGATTACCCCAGAAGGCTCGCGATTCTTGGGAGAAAAACGCATACCAATCACTATCGATGAAGTGGAATCTATCATGAACGAATAATTTTTTAACTACTAAACAATAAATAACATGAAAAAACTTTTAACTGCTGCCGCATTGGGTATGTTCTGTATCAGCGGCATGGCTCAAGAAGCCAACAAAGAAGAAGGTTTCGTCTTTACAGTTGTAAAGGAAAACCCTATCACATCGGTTAAGAACCAGAATCGTGCCGGTACTTGCTGGTGCTATTCTTCATTGGCATTCATTGAATCAGAATTGCTCCGCCTAGGCAAGGGTGAACACGATTTGTCTGAAATGTTCTTGGTTCACAACACTTATTTGGATCGTGCTGACAAGGCTGTACGTACTCATGGTGACGTATCATTCTCACAAGGTGGTTCATTCTACGATGTACTTTATGGTATGGAAACATTTGGTTTGGTTCCAGAAGCAGAAATGCGTCCGGGTGTAATGTACGGCGACTCTTTGAGTAACCACACTGAATTGTCTGCAGTAAGTGATGCAGTTGTAGCTGCTATCGCAAAGGGTAGACTCCGCAGCTTGCAAAAAGACAACAACAACCAATTGTTGTGGAAGAAGGCTATCACTGCTGTTCACGACATCTACTTGGGTGAACGTCCTGAAAAGTTCACTTACAATGGTAAGGAATATACTCCGAAGTCATTCTATCAATCATTGGGTTTGAATGCTGATGACTATGTATCTTTGACTTCTTACACTCACCATCCTTTCTATTCTTCATTTGTTCTTGAAATCCAAGACAACTGGCGTTGGGCTGAATCTTACAACTTGCCTATCGATGAATTCATGCAAGTATTTGACAATGCTATCATGAATGGTTACACTATCGCATGGGGTTCTGACGTAAGTGAAAGTGGCTTTAACCGTAATGGTGTAGCTGTTATGCCGGACGAAGAAAAGGCTCAAGAATTGAGCGGTTCGGATATGGCACATTGGTTGAAGTTGAAACCAGAAGAAAAGAAATTGCACACTAAGCCACAACCACAAAAGTGGGCTACTCAAGAAGAACGACAATTGGCTTATGACAACTACGAAACTACTGATGACCATGGCATGCAAATCTTCGGTATCGCTAAGGACCAAGCTGGTAACGAATATTATATGGTAAAGAACTCTTGGGGAACTAACAGCAAGTACAAAGGTATTTGGTATGCTTCTAAGGCATTTGCTCGTTACAAAACAATGAACATCGTAGTTCACAAGAATGCTCTTCCAAAGGATATCGCTAAGAAATTGGGCATTAAATAATCCTTCTTAAGGACTTATTTTAGACAATACCGTTAATTCCATTAAAATAAATATGGAATTAACGGTATTTTTATTTGTTTTTTCCTAACTTTACGGATTGAATATGATAAGTTGCATGAATGTGTACTTATCATCCGGGAAAAGAAAAAGAAAAAAATAATATATAAAATGAGTCACAAATGGAATTATCAACCTCCAAGCCAAGAACAAACCGAAGCAGCTAAGGCACTAGCTAAAGAGACGGGCATCAACCCGATTCTCTGTAAGTTACTGATAGAAAGAGGAATAAATTCTTCAGCAGAGGCTAAGCGATTCTTCCGTCCACAGCTCAACGAACTACACGACCCTTTCCTAATGAAGGATATGGACATAGCCGTGAACCGTTTGAATGAAGCCATGGGCAAGAAGGAGCGTATCATGGTTTATGGAGACTACGATGTAGACGGGACAACTGCCGTTGCTTTGGTTTACAAGTTTCTCCAGCAATTCTATTCCAATATAGACTATTACATTCCTGACCGTTATGAAGAAGGGTATGGAGTCTCAGTCAAAGGAGTGGATTATGCTTATGAAACAGGTGTAAAACTGATCATTGTATTGGATTGCGGCATTAAAGCTGTAGATGAAATAGCCTATGCTCAAGAAAAGGGCATCGACTTTATCATCTGCGACCATCATGTGCCCGACGACGTGTTACCTCCGGCTTTAGCTATCCTAAATGCTAAAAGACCGGATTCAACTTATCCCTACGAGCATCTTTCCGGATGTGGAGTGGGATTCAAGTTCATGCAAGCATTTGCTATCAACAACGGTATTGAAACCCATCAACTTACTCCCCTACTCGATTTGGTAGCAGTAAGTGTGGCATCAGACATTGTACCTATCATGGGAGAAAATAGAGCATTGACATTCCATGGTTTGAAACAACTGAATTCCAATCCTAGTGTCGGATTGAAAGCTATCATCGATGTTTGCGGATTGAACGATAAGGAAATTACGGTTGCAGATATCGTATTCAAGATAGGTCCTCGAATCAACGCTTCCGGACGAATCCAAAATGGCAAGGAAGCAGTAGAACTGTTGATTGAAAAAGATTTTTCTTCGGCATTGGAAAAGGCTAACCAAATCAACCAATACAACGAAACACGAAAAGATTTGGATAAAGCCATGACGGAAGAAGCCAATCAGATTGTTGACCAACTAGAGGATTTATCAGAACGCCGCTCTATCGTCATCTATAACGAAGCATGGCACAAAGGAGTTATAGGCATTGTAGCGTCCAGGTTGACAGAAATCTATTATCGCCCAGCAGTCGTTTTGACAAAGACCAATGAACTAGCAACCGGATCGGCACGCTCTGTTTCAGGATTCGATGTATACAAAGCCATTGAACACTGCCGTGACTTGCTTGAAAATTTTGGTGGACACACCTACGCGGCCGGATTATCCATGAAGGCAGAAAATGTAGATGCCTTCACAAAACGTTTTGAAGACTATGTCACCCAGCACATCTTGCCGGAACAAACCAGTGCAGTTATCGACATTGATGCTGAAATCGACTTTAAGGATATAACTCCTAGATTCCATTCGGATTTAAAGAGGTTCAACCCATTCGGACCGGACAATCATAAGCCGATATTCTGTACACACAAGGTTTACGATTATGGAACCAGCAAGGTTGTAGGACGTGATCAAGAACACATCAAACTGGAGTTGGTAGACAATAAATCAAACAACGTAATGAACGGAATTGCTTTCGGACAAAGTTCCCAAGCGAGATATATCAAAACCAAACGTTCGTTTGACATTTGTTACACCATTGAAGAAAACACCCATAAGCGTGGCGAAGTTCAATTACAAATAGAGGACATTAAACCTACAGAAGAAATAATCTAAACTTCTTAGGCAAAAAGAATCCCTGCAAGAGTGTCATTCTGAACGTTGTTCAGAATGACACACCATTTTAAAAGGAATGTTTCGCTTGATATATCTGTCTATTCATCATGACATACCAAGAGATTTTAAAGCAATATTGGGGATATGATAGCTTCCGAGGAATACAGGAAGAAATCATAAATAGTATCGGCAACGGACACGATACCTTAGGTCTCATGCCTACTGGAGGAGGTAAATCCATTACTTTTCAAGTACCAGCACTAGCTCAAGAAGGATTATGCATTGTCATTACTCCACTTATTGCTTTAATGAAAGATCAGGTACGAAATTTACTCAATCGAGGCATCAAAGCCATAGCTGTTTATTCAGGGATGACTCGTGAAGAAATTATCGTAGCTTTAGAAAATTGTATCTTCGGTGACTACAAATTTCTTTATATCTCTCCCGAACGTCTGGACACAGAAATATTCCAGACAAAATTAAGACGGATGAAAATTAGCATGATAACCGTAGACGAATCGCACTGTATTTCCCAATGGGGATATGACTTTCGTCCGGCTTATCTAAAAATTGCAGATATTCGAAAGCTACTTCCCAACACACCTATATTGGCACTCACTGCAACAGCTACTCCGGAAGTAGTCAAAGACATTTGTCTTAAGTTGGGTTTCCGTGAAGGAAGTCAGACTTTCCGAATGAGTTTTGAACGCGAGAATCTGGCATACATCGTCCGTCATACAGAAGACAAACAAAAAGAACTGATACATATCCTTCAACGAGTAAAAGGATCGGCCATTGTATATACACGCAACCGGAAACGTACAAGAGAAATAGCCGACCTGTTATCTGCCAATCAATTTACGGCCACATTTTATCATGCAGGGTTGAACAACGACACCAAAGATCTCCGACAAAAAAGCTGGTTAACCGATGAGAGCCGTATCATGGTAGCAACCAATGCCTTCGGCATGGGTATAGACAAACCCGACGTCCGTATAGTCATCCATATGGACTTACCCGATTCACCTGAAGCCTATTTTCAAGAAGCAGGTCGTGCTGGTAGAGACGGGCAAAAAGCCTATGCGGTACTTTTATATGCCAAAAGTGACAAAACCAATCTGAACAAACGAATCACGGATACTTTTCCAGACAAAGATTATATCCGAAAAGTATACGAAGACATCCAATACTTTTTCCAAATGGCAATGGGCGATGGAAAGAATTGCACCTTTGCCTTTAATCTGGATGAATTTTGCCGAACTTTCAAGCATTTCCCCGTACAAGCCGATAGTGCATTGAAGATTTTGACCAGAGCTGGTTATTTGGAATACACCGATGAGCAAGACAATGCTTCCCGTCTAATGTTTACCTTACAACGGGATGAACTATATAGATTACAAGAATATGATAACGATACCGAGAAACTAATCCATGTGATACTTCGATCGTACACAGGATTATTTACTGATTATGCATACATTAATGAAGAATCATTAAGTATTCGTTCCGGATTATCACACGATCAAGTATATGAAATCTTGATCATGCTGACCCGTCGACACGTCTTGCACTATATTCCTCGTAGAAAAACGCCCTATATTATTTATACTCAAGAAAGAATCGATAAAAACCGGCTTATCATCAGCCCGGATGTCTATGAAAAGCGAAAAGAGAGTTATACAACTCGCATTAAAGCCATGATAGACTATGCCACGACCGAAGAGAAATGCCGTAGTCGAATATTACTGCGATATTTTGGAGAGAAAAACGAACACAATTGTGGACATTGCGATACATGTTTGAAAAAACACGAAAGTGGAATTAAGTCGGGAGATTTTCAGGAATTGAAGGAGCAAATTCTCCTATTATTAAAGGAAGGCCCATTGTCCTCAAGCGAACTTATCGACCGATTACACGCAACACCAGAAAAAATTACTCCTGTAGTTTCATTCTTAATCGCAGAAGAAATTATCTGTATCCAAAACGGGATACTTTCCACCTAAAAACGTATCTTTGCGAATCACTAAACATAAAAGCATTATGGGATTTTTCAAATCACTATTCGGAGGTAGTCAAACTCCAGAAAACAAACAAGAAAAGATTGACAGAAAGAATTTCGATATACTGAAATATGACGGTATCCGTGCCATGCGTATCGGGAAGTTGACCTATGCCATCAAATGTTTTGAGGAAGCAACAGCTATTCAGGAAGACATCGAAACCATGCAACATCAAGCTAATGCTTATGCACGTGTAAACCGATTGGAAGATGCATGCAAGCTCATACAGAGAGTGACCGAGATCGTACCTAACGATCCCCAAAACTTCCAATTGCTAGCTAATCTAAACTACATGAAAGAAGATTACATCAACATGGAAAAAGCCTGTCAAAAAGCATTAGAATTGGATAGCGAAAACCCTGCCAATTATTTTCTTTCTGCCAAAGCAGCCATTGGAAATAAAAATGCCATTCAAGCAATTGCCATGTTAACCAAGGCTATTGTGCTGGATGAAAACTTTGTGGAAGCATTGCAAACTCGTGCTGAAATTCTTTGGAATCTTCAACAAAGCAAGGATGCAACTGCTGATGTAGAGAAATTATTGGAAATCAATCCAGAAGATGAATCAGCTTTATTATTAAAGGCAGAAATGTTGGCAGTAGGAAATCAAGAAGAACAAGCTCTTGATTTGACAAACGGCGTTCTCGAGCTAAACCCATTCAACGAAAAAGCTTATATCCTAAAAAGCAATATCTACCTTAAAAATAAAGAATTTGATAAAGCAATTGCTGTTTTTGATGAATCCATCGAAATCAATGCCCAATTCGCGAAAGGTTATCACGAACGTGGTCGCATCAAACTGATGAAAGGTGACAAGGAGGGTTCTTTAGCTGATATGAAAAAGGCCATAGAATTAGCCCCAGAAAATGGTACAAACATCAGTGGTGAGTATCATAATTACGAACAACAACGTAACATTCCATTCTAAATAAAAAGGCTCCTTGTTAGGAGCCTTTTTATTTATAGATTTTCGTATGCTTCAGCTAGTTGAGACATTGCTTTTTCAATAACACAACGAGGACTTGCCACATTCAGTCTCATGAATCCGGTACCCACCAAGCCAAACATAGCCCCATCATTCAAGGCTAAATGAGCCTTATCTACAAAGAATTTATTCAACGCTTCTTGTGACATTTCCATTTCCCGACAATCCAACCATATCAAATAAGAGGCTTGTGGACGAACGACCTTGATTTTCGGAGCATGCTCTTTTAAGAATGCATCCACATAATCAATATTACCTTGTATATATGCCAAACATTGATCCAGCCATTCCGTACCATGACTATAAGCTGCTTCTACTGACAAAAACGCAAATGCATGCCCCAAATCCAATTCACACGCTTCCATAAATTTACGAAAACGCTGACGCAGGGCAGGATTAAAGATCAGAGCATGCGAAGCTGTCATACCCGGCATATTGAATGCTTTACTTGGTGACATAAAAGTAATACTATTCATGCGTGCCTTTTCACTGATTGTAGCAAACGGACGATGACGATGAGGAGGCAAAGTCAAATCTGCATGTATCTCGTCTGAGAAAACCAAGACTCCCTCTTTATCACAAATTTCTGCTATTTCACGAAGTTCTTCTTCTTTCCAAACTACCCCACCCGGATTATGTGGATTACAAAGGATGAACAGCTTACAACCTTTAATCAATTCTCGGAATGCATCCATATCCATCCGATACATCCCATTCTCCCATTTCAAAGGATTAAGAATCAAAGTACGGTCGTTTCGCTCGGTCACCCACATAAATGGATGATATACGGGTGGTTGTACCAAGACCTTATCACCTTTTTCAGTCAACGCGTTCATGGCCATACCAATACCTGGCACAATTCCAGGAACAAACTGAATCATCTCTTTTTCAACATCCAGTTCATATCGCATCTTTACCCAATTGATGATAGATTGAAAATAGCTATCCGGCTTGGATGTATACCCCATAATAGGATTCTCACAACGTTTTTTTATGGCATCCAGAATAAATGGTGCCGTAGCAAAATCCATATCTGCCACCCAAAGTGGTATCAAATCTGTTCTACCCCACAATTCCTTCAAGCCATCCAATTTTACAGCATCAGTTCCATTGCGGTCTATCACCTGATCAAAATTATATTTCATTACTTCTACTATTTTTCTTTTCTACAAAAATACATCATTTTTTCAATTCCTTTCGATGTTTTCATTACATTTGTTCTGAATTTTAATTTTCCCATTATGATCAAGCAAGACTATCTAATCCGTATGATTCTAGAAATCATCACACTTATAGCCAATGCTTTATTAAACAAGCAAAAAATCCGCAAACAAAATTGGATTGAATACGATTGTCTAACCAGGCAAATACTGGGTGTTCCAACTGAGAATCTGAAAGACATGACTCCAGACGAAATTAGAGAGAAATATCAAGGAGACCCTAATGAAATGGGTAAAGTCGAACTATCTGCTATGACCATGCTAAAAATGGCAGAAGATATAGGAAACGAGAACCTACTCTTGAAATCCAAGCTAAGACAAAACGGACTTCATCTTTTAAAACAAGTTCAAGAAGATAGCAACACCTATTCTATACAAAGGATAACTTTAATACAGGCAATCGAAAACAATCTCTAACTATTTTTAGCCCTAAGAAGAAAAAAAACGTAGTAAACTCTTGTTTTTACCGGAAAAATATTACATTTGCACCGTATTTAACAACAAAAAGAAACAAATTCAAACATGAAAGCATTGTACGCTACATATTTCTTTTTCTTCTATTTTTACTTTTACTTTAGCAACAAAGTGAAGCGGGAGTTTGTATGCGTACGTTAATGAAGAGAACAATTGATAAATTAAATATGAATCCCGCTTCTTAATGAAGCGGGATTTTTATTGAATAAAAGGAAAACAAATCGATTATGAAAAGAATAGCTATACAAGGTGTACCGGGGTCTTTCCACGACATTGCCGCCCACAAATTCTTCCCGAACGAAGAAATCGAGCTGATTTGTTGCGACACGTTCGAGGAAATCTTCGAACACATGCATCAGGATAGCAACATCATCGGAATGCTCGCCATCGAGAACACCATCGCAGGTAGCCTGCTCCACAATTACGAATTGCTTCGCGACAATGGCATGACCATCATCGGCGAACACAAGCTACGCATCAAACACAATTGCGTCTGCTTGCCCGAGGACGACTGGAGCACCATCAACGAAATCCACTCGCATCCTGTAGCGTTGGCACAGTGCCAGACTTTTTTGAAGCGTCATCCTAAACTGAAGAAAGTGGAAGCCGACGATACCGCAAAGAGTGCCGAAATCATCCGCAACAACAACCTCCGCGGACATGCGGCCATCTGCTCGAAATATGCCGCCGACCTCTACGGCATGAAAATTCTGGAAGAAGGCATCGAGACGAACAAGCACAACTTCACCCGTTTCCTCGTGGTATCTGATTCATGGCGTGCCGACGACCTCCGTGAACGGAGACGCTCCAACAAGGCCACCATCGTCTTCTCCCTTCCGCACAACGAAGGAAGCCTCTCGCAGGTGTTGAGCATCTTTTCATTCTACAAAATCAACCTGACCAAGATTCAGTCACTCCCCATCATCGGACGCGAATGGGAATACCTGTTCTACGTGGACGTGATTTTCCAGGATTATCTACGTTTCCGCCAATCCATCGATGCCGTGTCACCATTAACCCGTGAACTTAAAATTTTAGGAGAATATGCAGAAGGAGAATCAACCATATAAGATACAACCCGCCGACCGATTGTCGAATGTTAGCGAATACTACTTCAGCCGCAAGTTGAAGGAAGTGGCTCAAATGAATGCTGAAGGAAAGAACGTGATTAGCTTGGGTATCGGAAGCCCCGACATGCCACCTTCGGAAGAAACCATCAACGTGCTTTGCGAACAGGCCCGTCGTGCCGATGTACATGGCTATCAGCCTACCGTAGGCATTCCCGAACTCCGCAAAGCAATGGCCGACTGGTACAAACGTTGGTATAACGTGAATCTCGACCCCGCGACCGAAATCCAACCGCTCATCGGTTCAAAGGAAGGTATCCTGCACGTGACCCTAGCCTTTGTGAATCCGGGCGACCAAGTGCTGGTTCCTAATCCAGGCTATCCAACTTACACTTCGCTAAATAAAATTTTGGGAAGCGAAATTGTAAATTACAACTTGCGTGAAGACAACGGATG
>JAFQNW010000099.1 GCA_017420875.1 Bacteroidaceae bacterium | reverse complement strand
TACTCTTGTCCACGTCTGTTTTCCAAGTGATACCGCCATACCAGGGAGCCTCATCCTCGGGTCCCCAAGTAGGCCAAATCCAATCATCATAAATCTGACGTGCCTTTACGATATAGTCCTTGTTTCCTGTACTTTCAAACATACGGATTTGTGCCAATACAATCCATTCCATATCATCCACAAACACATTCCACCAAGGATCTTTCGGGTTCATCTTTCCTGCAAAGTTAAAGATAGGAGCACCTTTCCACCACAAAGGAAACAAATCCTTATACTGCTTATCACCCGTACGCATATAAGCATCGACCAACACATCCATAGCGTGTGCCTGTGGCCAATAATGGTTGGTTGTCATATTGGACAAGTTACTACCATAATTAAAGTAATAACGTTCCGGATACCCTTCAAAACTAGCTCCCCAGAACTTCTGGATAAGGGCCTGCGACATACCGTTGGCCATCTTGTTCCAATAAGCGGCATCTTTCTGTGCGAACGAAGGCAGCCACATTCCAACAGCGAGTAAAAGTGTTGCAAATAGTTTCATGTATTTATTCAATTTAAAGTTAATATTCGCTTATGTTTACTAGGTGTAAAATCTATTAAACAAATGGATAAGACATCAATATTCCAGCTCAATCTCTTACAAAGTTAATTTCACACGAAAAGGTAAAAGTATGTTTTTACGTCATAATTGTAATGGCATTGTACACAGCAAACGGTTAATTCAACGAAGTATCCATCTTCTTATTTATATTACGGAATTCTTTCGGCGTAACCTGATAACGTTTGCCAAATTCCTTATAAAAATGAGCTCGGTTATTGAATCCGCATTCATAAATAATTTCTTGAATGGACTTATCAGTAGTCTGTAAAAGAACAACCGCTTTTTCAATTCTCCTCTCTCGCAAATATTCTTTCGGTAAAGGAAGTCCCAAATCCTTTAACCGACGATACAAACTCCGGGTACTCATATTCAAAGCATTTGCTATGGATTCTGTTGTCAACGTACTATCATATAATTTTGCTTCAATCAGTCCGTTTAACCCATTGACAAATTCTTTATCTTCTTTCTTTATCAATTTTCCATCCATGAAACTATAGGCTGAAGCCGAAGTACTATAGTATTCATGCATATCCTTCCGAGATTCCAACATTCGGTTTACAACAGCCAATAAATACTGGAGATTAAAAGGCTTTCCAATATAAGCATCTGCACCGGCCTGTAGGCCTGCTGTCTTCACTTCATTTGTTTGATGAGCTGATAAAATAACCAATGGAATATGCATGGTGTGTTTATTATGCTTAATTTGCTTCACCAATGTTATACCATCTGCTCCTGGCATCATTACATCTGTAATAATCAAATCGGGCAAGAAATCCCGCAAATGCTCCACTGCTTCTTCAGCACTCAAGGCTGTCCTTACCTTGTAATATGGAGAAAGAGTTTCCTGCAAAAGTTCCAATATATCTTGATTATCGTCCACCACCAACACCATGGGATTATCTCCATATGCCTTTTCCATAAACCTCACCTTTTCTTCTATTTCTAATTCCTCGTGTAGCAAAGAATGATTCATTTCCCTATTCTGTTCAATCAATGGCACCATATCTTCAACCACCGATTTACAATTTTCTTCACTCATTGGAAGCAATGGTAAAGTTACAACAAATTCAGCATATTGATTAATCTCACTATAAACATCTATCCTTCCACTTAATAATAAGGTCGTGCTGTGACAAATAGCCATTCCTAAGCCATTGCGTGAAAGCAAACCTTTCTTTGTTGCTCCTTCGACAGTATCCAGTACACAATATCGATTGAATATACGTTCCTTATCTTCTTCTTTAATGCCCCTACCCGTATTATACACCTTCAATTGAAGTTCATTTTCAGACAACTTAATCAACGACACTTTTATTGTTCCTCCTTTGGGTGTATATTTGATAGCATTCGACAACAGATTTGTCACGATTTTGGGTAAACACCTTTTATCCATATTCCAATACAAATCGGGAGCAATATCCCTCTCAAGATTAATTTCATTTTTTTCGGCCAAATCTTGAATAAACATGCAAACGTCCTCTACATATGCCGAGATATTGTAATGCTCCAAAAACAACTGTTGATGCTTTGTCTCAATACGTCGGTAGTCTATAATTTCTTGAATCAAAGAATGCAACTGCTCTGTGTGCTTTTTAATAAGCAACACATATTTACGAACAAAATCATTGGTATCCGGATGTGCCAGGATTCGTTCACACGGGCTATAGATTAAAGTCAATGGTGTACTGAATTCGTGCGTTATATTGGTAAAGAAACGTAATTTTTCTTCATATACTTCTTCTTTATGCCGTTGTTCCATTGCATGTAAAGTATAAGCATGACGACGCTTTGCTCTGCGAATATTCATAATTACAACATAAGCTATTATGAGCATTGCAATTAAACAATAAACCATTTTCATAATAGTCGTTTGCCACCAGTAAGGGTTAATACGTATATCAATAGAGATTGGACTACTCTCGTATCCAGTAGCTTGATTCCGATATTTCACAGAAAGCTTATAATCTCCTGGAGGCATCTGTACTACTGAAATATAATTTAATCTGCCATTGTCTATCCAATCCTCTTTTCCATCACGATCTAGTTTATAATAATAGCGATAATCTTCCGCATTGATATAATCCATTGCAATGAAGGATATTGAAAAAGAATTCTCATCCCTCATTAAGTCAATGGTAGTCTTTTGTTGCGGATACTCTTTACCATAATTCATTAAGTGCAAGTTCTTTTCATTTCCATCTACGCCTTTATAGTTCAAGAAATACAATGGAGCGACGTACGAATTATCTGATTCATAATGCTCATTCTTATCAATTTCCACCCAACCGTTCACTCCACCAAAATAAAGGGTAGTTCCAGTAACCAAAGATGCACCATCACTAAATTCTGTAACACGCATTCCGTTCCTACGTCCATAAACTTTCATCTCATCGGTATTTGTATCCAACCGTACTACACCATTATTTGTTGAAGCCCATAAACCATCTTCATTATCCATTTGAACAGCATGGACAATGTCATTAGGTAAGCCATCATTCGAATCATAAATCCGTTCTTGTCCGTCATTACCCAAACGAACAAGCCCTACACCAGTACCAACCCACAATACATCTTCGTGTTCAAAAAGAGTGAAAACATCATTTTGAACAGGTGAACATTCTTTATTTGACCAAGCAACGGGCTTCAATCCCTGAGGAAACATTTGAAAAAGGCCATAACCTCTATTCCCAAGCCAAAGTTCCCCATCATCCGTATGATGCATGGCAAAAAAGAAATTGGAAGACATTTCTCCACCTCGCCAATCATACTTAATCACATTAAGTAATTGTATCACCCCATTTCTTGAACTAATTTCAGCTTTAAATACTCCTTTCCCTACTGTTGAGATCCACAAGATACTATCTCCTACTTCTTTAATTGCATGTACATACTCAATATCTTGAGTTCCCGGCACCGTTACCAATGAATTCATTGAATAACTGAAAAAGTTTAATCCTTTTTCAGTCCCCACCCAAAAGCCATTATGGCGACTAGCTGACAAGGAATAAACAGAATTATCCTCCAAGGATGAGTTAGCAGACGTGAATAATCGTTGTGGAGTCTCAAACAATTTAATCTTCTCTTCATTTCTATCAATACCCAACAATCCGTCTCCTTTTGTCCCTATCCACAACCAACCTTTTTCATCCATGAACAGAGCACGTACTGGTTTTCCTATTTTATGATTAAAATCAGTAAAAAGATATGAAGTAACATGATAATCTCCTTCCATATAAACTGCAACTCCTTGCCCGTCCGTAGCTATCCACAATAAATTCTGTTTTTTATCTTTCAACATACCGAATACTCCGGAATTAACTCCCAAATCATTCGCTTTCCAAGAACGTTCAAGTTGGTCGTACTCATATTTCAAGACTCCACCGACTTTAAAGGATACAAAATAAGAATTTCCTAATTTTTCTATACTCGTAGGAATTCCCCGTTCCTCGAATTCATTCTTAAGTTTAAAAACGAACGTCATTTTGTTCTGACGGATATTCATTCGATAAAGACAATTCTCTCCATCTACAACATAGATTTCCTCCGGATGATTCGTTCTCAAACAATATTTTATAGAAGTATCTGTCAAACAAAGACCTTGTTCCAAACCAACTCCATGAAGTTCATCATATGAGTAACGATAACGATATATACCCCGGTTATTGGCAATCCAACAATATTCGTCAGTCCCACCCATATCAATAATTTGTTCACCCTCCATCCAAGGATAATCCAACCTATCAAATTGTTGTTTGGAAGTATTATATAAATAAAAATGTTTATCGGCATCAAGTACCATCACTCTAGATTTACCAATCACCCGAACATGATAGAAGCCAGAAAATTGATAAAATAGCGTGGTTATACCAGTCAAACGCTATAACTTATACAAGCCATAAGCTGTTTGTATCCAAATGTCATTCGTTTCTGTCTCTAAAATTTGTTCAATGATATGTCCTTTCAATGAACCGTAATCCTTCATTCTAGCTCGTCTCACCTTATCCCCCAAATAGAGGTTAACTCCATCCAATGTACCAAACCACAACATACCATCCTCAGATTGATGTACACACGTTACCGCACTACTAGCCAGGCCATCATTCGTTGTTAAGAATTTCAAATCCTGTGAGAAGATTTCCAACGTCCAATGCATGAAAAAAAGAAACAGACTTAAGATCTTCAATTGGGTTATTTGGGAGGGATTCATTTTTATTACAATTTTCATCAAGCAACAAGATATTACTACAAATATACAAATTTAATACTATCAACAAGAATTCATCCTATGACAACATGTCACATAAACAGACAAAACATTTTAGCGACATCGAAAATACATTAGGGCTACCATTTATGTGTCTTTTTTCAAGCCGTTTGTGTATCTTTTCAAGTCAACAGATATACGCAGACATGTTTGACACAAAAAGCAACAAACAAGTTTATTTTAAGCTATTTATTTGCATTAGTTTTATACATACAATAAAATCACTCAACACATTCACAATTAAATGACCAACAACAAAACATTAAGTGTGCACAAATCAGAAAGCAATCAAATGAAAATAATTCCATTTGAGCTATTATACCAGTTTTTCAATGAAAAAGCAACCATAAAGACAAACACTCATTTCGGGTTTGTTAAAATAACAAATTGTTATATAAACAATAAAATGCTTAAATGCTTTTTAAATGATACCTTATGCATTGGATGTATATTAAAAGGAGAAGCCAACATAGAATGTAACAAGACTGACTATATTCTAAGAAAAGGAACAGGTTTCTTAGACATGGGAGGAACTGTTATAGAAATCAATCATATCTCGGATGATTTTGAAATGCTATTTATATATGTAAGCGAACAAATCAAGTTAAAGGTCATTTCCCAGATAGAAAAGCAACCTAATAGTTCACTGTTCCATTCCCATATCATTCAAATGAATGATAACCAACTAGACATTTTTATCTCTACGATGAACTTACTCAACAAAGTACATTCTTACAATCCTCGTAACTTTCAGCTAACCACGAGTGTTTGTGAGTTCACCATTGAGATCTTTAAAAATCTAGCAACTGATAACCACCCAATAAAGGAAGTGCCAGTCCAAAAGGATAATAATATCAAATATCAACATCTGATTTATCGACAATTCCTCGAATTACTCCAAACCTATAGCCTTAAAGAGCGTTCAGTAAATTTCTATGCAGACAAACTATGCATCACACAACGCAGTTTAGGAAATATTGTGAAAGAGTTCAGTGGATGTTCTGCTAAAGAATGGATTGACAAATCTGTCGTAATAAAAGCAAAAATCTTATTAGCCTATTCCACAATGAGCATCATGCAAATATCAGAAGAGTTGAACTTCACAACGTTATCCGCTTTTACCATCTATTTTAAGCGATTGACCAATCAAACACCTTTGGAATATCGGAAATATGCTTGTTCAGAATCTAACATGCTTTTACCTCCAAGTAATCTTTAGCAACTACATAGTTTTCACAACAAAACGGGCCTGAACAATATTCAGGCCCGCACACCTTAAACCAACACTTATGTTAATTATTAAGGGAGCATCTTCACAGATTCCCTTCAAACCTTTAATATTACCATCCTGGAGTTGTTTGTGTTAACATCGGGTTGGCATTCAACTGTCTTTGTGGAATTGGGAAATAATTTCTTTCCACACCATCTTGTGGGTCTTCCTGCTTAGCCCACCAAGCTTTACCAAACATGTTCCAACGTACCAAGTCTGTACGACGGCGACGTTCACCTATGAATTCACGTCCCCATTCCTTAACCATTTCAAGATCAGTCAAACGATCCAAATGTAGTGCATAACTTTGTTCTGACCAATGTTCTGGTGCAAAATATCTCACACGAACCTTATCAAGCAATTCAGCAGCTTTCTGCTTGTTTCCGGCACGGTATTCACATTCTGCCAAAGAATAATAAATCTCAGCCAAACGGATTTCCGGAGTACATTGTGAACGATACTGCCCGGTAACCTTTGGTAAATAAGGGAATTTATTGGTACGCAGACCAGAGTTTTCTTCAGCCAAGAATACGTTAGATCCTTTGTCTTCCGGGTGATCTTCACCCTTACCGGTTACGGTTGCATCTGTTGTGATGAAGTATCCACGTTCGTTAACTTCCATTAACAATTTGGCACGTTCTTCTTGCGTCATAGCAACAACTTTCGGTTCTTCAGAGAAGCGTCCTACCTGATCAACGAATACCAATGGAGAAGCTAACCATTCTTCTTGGCCATTTACGTTGGTAGAGTTGTTCAAGTTATTCATATCGTAATCAATGTACCCGTCACCACTAGAGTTTACCGATTTCATCAAACCCTTAAAGAAATAACCGCTGTAGCGGAATCCTTTGGCATCTGCTGGATGGATGTGGAACGGAGTGCGTCTTATATCTGTTGCTGCATAATTTTCAAACGGAGTGCCTAGGCCGCTTTCAAACTGATAGATATTACCTTGCAAATCGCGTGAAGGTTGCATATGAATAGCATTCCAACCACCTCCGTCACCGCCAATGTACTTACTTACTTGATAGTGTGATGCATGGTCCCACCAAGTGTATTGTTGCAACTGACCATATTGGTGCTTGAATTCGAACAGGTTTTCAGGAGATTCATAACCATCAATACCAGAAGAGAACGGACCTCGATAGTCTGAATCAAGTTCGTATGAACCATAAACACCACTAATAATGTCTTCACAAACTTTCTTGCATTCAGCAAAATGATCTCCCAATCCGTAAGACTCAGCATTTAAATAAAGGCGAACCAATAAACCAGCTGCTGGTCCTTGTGTCCATCTGGACATACGCTTTTCTTTAGGAAGGTCGGGAATTGCTGTTTTCAATTCATTTTCCAAGAAAGAGAAAAGTTCTTCAGCTGTTCCCTGAGGAACTAATTCTGATTCACCTGTTTCATGAGTTGCGATAGGTACATTTCTAAATTGGTCGAGCAAGAAGGTATAGTACCATGCACGTAACACACGGAGTTCGGCTTTGAAACTCTTTTCTTCTTCTGGAGTTACGCCTAAGGCACCGAAGTCTACCGATTCAAAGTCACGTAAAACAACATTAGCTTGTGAAATACCTTGGTAAGCACCTTGCCAAGCACCGTTGATGTCGCCTTGGATGTAGTTCCAAGTATGACGGTGAAGACGATCCCACTGACCGTCATCGTATCCGTGACGACCCTTCTGAGTCCAAACAAACTGGTCGGCTGTCAATTCCTGCAACAACATAATGGAACCTCTCCAAGTCACATTGTCACCATGTTCGTGTGCACGAAGCACGGCAGATTCTACAGACTGCTTGTCAACGTAGTAATTGTCTTTTGCCAACTGGGAGAACAATTCCTCATCCAAATTTGTGCAAGAAGGCAATATCACAGCACCCATAAGGGTAGCCATGGCATATTTTTTGATATAATTTTTCATAGGTCAATTTAGATTAGTAAGTGATTTGAACACCAAATGTTAAGTTACGTGCTGATGGATATACACTCATGCTACCAATACCCGGCCAAATACCATTGGTATTCACGTTAGTTACATCCATACCTGTATAACTAGTCAAAGTGAATACATTTTTCATAGAAGTATAAACTCTCAAGTTAGAGATCCACTTGCTATTAATTTTAGGATTCCAACCCAATGTAATATTGTCTAAACGGAGATAATCACCATTCTGCAAGAAACCATCGTAGTCACACATTACCTTAGCACCCTTGATGTGGGCATTTTCTTCAAATGCCGAATGCAGCAAGTTACTACCCGATACTACTTGCAAACCATAGTACATTTCGTATTGGTTCATGATTTTGTATTTGAACTTACCACGGAAGAACAAAGACAAATCAAAGTTCTTGTAAGTGAATGTATTACCCCATGCCAATTCATACTTAGGCACACCTGTATCCTTCAAATAAACTTTATCGTTTTCGTTAGCGTCTGAGCCTAACTTGGTTTCGCCACCAACCTTACCGTCTTTCCAAATAAGGATATTACCATTTTCGTCTACACCCGCATAACGAGACATGTAGAATGTACCAATTTCTGTATTCTCACGCAAGCGTTGTGCTGCACCTGGATTACCCGGAGATGGGAAGCCATCGCCTTCAATATATGACAGGCTGTAAGTTTCGTTAGAGAATGACTTCATCATTGTCTTCATGTACGACAAAGTCAAGTTCGTAGAATAAGAGAAATCCTTTGTCTTCACCGCATCCCAATTAACAGACAATTCAACACCTTTTGATTGAGTGGTACCTACGTTAGTAGTAATGGATGAATGCAAATATGGAGGCATTGGAACTGCATAGTTATTGATAATATCTTTACCATCACGGATAAAGAAATCTAAGTTACCCGATAAGCGGCTATCAAACAAAGTGAAATCGAGACCCAAGTTGTAAGAAATCTGCTTTTCCCACTTTAAGTCTGCATTTGGGTTATTACCCGGACCATAACCCATGATAAATTTGCCATAAGTATCACTCCAGTATTGACCATAGCCAGTGTACTTAGCTAAAGAAATATAGCGGCTGAAACCTGAACGACCGGTTACACCGTAAGAAGCACGAAGCTTTAAATCGTTAACAGCATCATTATCCTGCAAGAATGAAAGCTTGGTCAAGCGGATAGCAGCAGATGCAGCAGGGAAGAGCCCCCATTTGTTGTCCTTACCGAACTTGGAGTTACCTTCGTAACGCAAAGAACCGGTGAAGAGAATTAAGTCGTCGAAATTGTAGTTCAAACGTCCCAAGAAAGCGATACTTTTTTCTCTAGTTTTTTCAGAGTCCATACCGTTGCGTCCGGATACTTGGTTGTAAGAACCTGCTCCCAGATCATTGGTTTCGAATGCATCTGTAGGGAAGTCGCGATTGCCGGCATATAACCATTCATAATCGAACTGTTGGAAAGAATAACCGGCCATCAATTTGAAATCATGTTTATCGGCTACTTTGAAATCGTAGTTACCTGTCCATTCGAATGTCCAATCTACATTGTTATATTGATTAACTTCTGCACGGCCTACATAACCACCGTTAATACATGCACGATTGTTTTTGTAATAATATTCTTGACGCTTTTGGCTGGTTGCTTGACGACCCAACTTGGCTTCAGTATATAGATTTTTCAGAAGGTTTAAACGAATTGTCAAGTCAACGGTTGAGTATTCGTAATGACGCTTTTGATAGCGGGTAGTGATGTCTTGTACAGGATTATAGTTGTAATCAGAATATCCCATATCGTTAGACTCTACGTCGTAAGTTGGATTCTGAGTAGCAGCCATTTGGAATGCACCGTAGTTCGGGTTATTCTTGGTGTCGGCAATACGATAGTTCATGTTTCCGCTAAATTCCAACAGACCTTCCAATGTCTTGTGACGGAAATTACCACGAATACCATATTCTGTTCTGTCCGAAACAATGTCCATCGCTTCCTTTTCACGATAGTTGGTAGAAACGCGGAACACAGTCGATTCACTACCACCAGAAACTGAAATG
>JAFQNW010000098.1 GCA_017420875.1 Bacteroidaceae bacterium | reverse complement strand
CTACTTTTTCGCCGAAGTTCTTTCTAAGTTGTTCTATCTTTATTTCCATAAACTCATAACTTATAACTCATGACTCATAACTCATCGTGATGCACGGAATTCTTCCATATTCTTATATCGGTGCTTCATGAAACGCTTGTAGATGTTCTTGATCCAAAGGTTGTGTGTGGCAATGAAGCCTAGACCGATGAGAATCAAGAGGATGTGTGCTACCTCTTCCTGTAAGAGAGCGGACAGTAACTTGTCTATAAGCAACGGAAGCATGAATGCACAACCTGTTACTAATCCTTGTATCCAGTTACTGCTCTTGTTGCTCTTCATCAAGTTAGAATTGAGAGGGAGGGTACGGGTATTGTACACCGCCAATTGCAACAACATGAAGAACACGAAACCCGCCACAAATATCAAATAGGCTATCGCCGCCAAAAGAGTTATCTTTCCTTTCGCTATTGGGAACATCATGATTAGGAATGGTACCAATATTATTAAGGTAGTCAAGTAATACTTGGCAAGCAGCAGATTGAAGATGGATTCCTTACGGCTCATCAATCCGTCGATGTAGTTTCCTTCAAAGCTCATCACCTGTCCCAATGTCATGATAGGCAATACGGCATAATTGTACAAGCAGATGAAGCTCGTCATGTATGAACCGTCGTACACATCTGTAAAGGCCAGAGCGAAAGAAAAACCCAACATCACAATAAGACCCATACGGAATTGTGTCTTCACCGTCTTGTTTCGAGTAATCAACTTGATTTCCAAACGGAGGTATTCACCTACTTCACCATATTTATCCAGGAACTTGTATTCCGAAACATGCTTGATTTTCGTATCTTCCTTCTTGGAGATTTCGTTGTAAATCATCCGTTGCTGGAGTTTCAGGTTGATGAAGAACAATACTCCGATGCAAGCCAGCATAAAGAGGAAGCTCAAAGGATTACCTTCGATGAATCCTTCGCCCAAGTCCATGGTAAATCGGCTGATAGGCAGACCATCGAGTAAGAACTCGGCAGCTCCCAAAGCTCCGAAGACGGCAGTTGGTAATAATAGCCAAAGGGTCTTTTCGCCCAACAATAACTTGCAAAGTAAGTACCAGTAGTTGTTGAATACAAATATCAGCCAGATACCTATTAAATATAGGGACATACCACCGAATCCGTAGAAACGAATCACGGTCAGGAAAGCGAAAGGTACATACACAAAGAACCACATGAAATTATAGCTGTCCAAACCCGATTTGAGCAAAAGTATACTGATAAGTTTCTTCCGCTTGACGGGCATCAACAGATAAGGTTTGATTTCTTGTGATACCGACGGCTGTGCCATGAAACGTATCAGGAAGTCGGCCAGCATCACGTAGATGAAACCCTGGTTCATGATATGGTATGGCTCCATGTTAGGCACCAACCCTTCAAACATAAAGGGCAACGATACGCCTAAAAATAGGAATATCGCAGCCCAATATACAATCATGAAATATATCAGAAACTTGGCGAAGCGGTTCGTGTCGAATGCCGGATTCCGCTTCTCCGCCAGTTTCTGATTTTGCTTGATTATCTTGTAGAGATTCATTTTGCTTATTTAGCAGTCATGGTTATTTCGATAATGTTACCTTGGTCGAGCAATGTCTTGGTGAAGTTCTTCACGTCTTCTACGGTTATTTCGTTTACCAACTTTTCGTAATTGGTATTCATGTCGATATTGCTGAAATAGTATTCAATCAATTGGTTCAACCAATAACCGTTTTCCTTAACGTTTTCTGTATGTTGTTTCAACATGTATTCCTTCACCTTAGCCAAATGTTCTGGTCGTGGACCTTCTTGAGCGACCTTCTGGAGCTCAGCCATTACAATCTGTTCCATCTTTTCGCGTTTGGCCGGGTCTGTATCGAAATAGATTTGGAAAATGGCTTCCGGTTTCGGATAGCAGTTCATTTGTCCCATAGCACTTACACCATAAGATGCTCCTTCCTTTTCACGAATAGTTTCCAGATATACCATATTCATGGTTTGTGAAAGCATGGACATTAACAAGTTGTTCTTAGGAGTGAAATCGCAATGACCTGAAATCACAGAGATAACCGTTGCCTTTGGAGTTTCCATTTGCTTTTCGAATACATTCTTGCGTACACCCTTCTGGATATCCATATGAATGTCCTTGAAATTTTCTTTGCGATTGATAGTCGGCAAACTTCCTAAGTAGGTTTCGATAAGTGGCTTGGCTTCTTCTAAATTGATGTTACCTACGAACAAGAAAGTAAAGTCACCCGCTTCCTTGAATCGGTCTTTGTACATTTCCATGATTCGATTGTAATCAATTTGATCAATCATATCCGACTTCACACGGATAGCCATCGGGTGATTACCATACATCTCCTTTTGCAAGGTATCAGACAAGGCAACCATCGGATTGGCTTCTTGATTAGCAAGAGAAGCTTTGGTACGTTGCTTGAATGATTCGAATGCAGCATCATCCATACGAGGTGCGGTGAAAGTCAAATAAACCAATTGCATCAAAGTTTCCAGATCCTTCGGCGAACAACTACCGTTCACTCTTTCTGTCAAACCATTGACAGAAGCATTGATACTTGCTTTCTTACCTGCCAAGACCTTTTCCAAATCTACATTGCTGAAGTTTCCTAAACCACCGAGGCCGGCTACTGAATTCAACATTTGCACTTGGAGTGCTTCACTTGTTCCAAAAATAGAAGTACCACCCGGGCTGAATGCCGTCATACGGATTTCATCGGCCTTGAAGTCGGTGTTCTTTACGACTACGCGTACACCATTAGACAGGGTGAGAGCTGTAGAGCCGAACGGACCTTCTTCAGTCTTCACAATCTTGCCGGCCTTTGGAGTTTCTTTCATCAAAGGTTCATCCGAAACCTTATCTACGTATGCGGTGATTTCTTCTGCCTTTGTCTTGTTTAATATATCGAGGATTTCAGCTTCAGTAGGATATACCATACCTTCTTTATCAGGACCGAAGATGTTGATAACAATGTTTTCGTCCTTAATAAGTTGAGGAAGGATGCTATTGATGGCTTCAATTGGAATGTTTGGTGCCAACTGGTTCATCAATGCATATTCAGCTTCTATACCTGGAATAGGTTCATTGTCAATGAAATGACGGACATATCCCTGTACATATTGATTGTTCTTCATCTTGTCACGTTCGTTGTAAGCCGATTCCAAAGAACGAAGGTAATCTGCTTTGGCTCTAGCATACTCAGAAGCAGTAAAACCAAACTTACGTGCACGTTCGATTTCTCTTACAAGTGCAGCTAATGCGGTAGGAATACCATCATCTTTGCTTAAAGCTATACCTGCGAAAGCTTGTGTGGTTTTAGCGAGTAAGAAGTCTGTATCTTCTGTAACACCCATAATGAATGGAGGCTCTGCACTTTGTCTCAGTTCTTCCAATCGTGCGTTCAGCATGCTTTCTATCATAGAGAGCATGTAGTTTTGAACTAAATAGGCCATGTTTCCCTTCATGGCGTTTGGAGTCGCAGGATGTTTGTGCCAAATGTATATTGTTGTTGATGGCTGTTCCTTATCCTTGGCAATTGTGATAATCGGTTCTTTATTGTCTGGTACAGCTTCGTATACGCGTTCTGCGGGGTTGGCAGGCATTTCAATCGGAGAGAAGATTTCCTTGATTTTAGCTTCAACCTTATCTACATCAATATCACCTACGACCACAATACCTTGTTGGTCGGGACGATACCATTTTTCGTAATAATCACGTAATGCTTGATAAGGGAAGTTGTCAATGACTTCGATGGTACCAATCGGAAGACGATGACCATACTTGCTTCCTTCAAAAGCTTTAGGAAGTGCCTGTTCGTACATACGCATCATGGCACCTTGACCTGTACGCCATTCTTCGTGGATGACACCACGCTCGTTGTCAATTTCTTTAGGATCGAGAGTCAGGTCGTTAGCCCAATCATGAAGAATGAGCAGACATGAATCCACGATTCCGTCACGTATGACTGGTACATTATTAATATTATACACGGTTTCATCAATGCTGGTATATGCATTCAGGTTTGCCCCAAATTTTACACCGATGGTTTCTAACCAATTGATGATACCTTTACCTGGGAAATTCGTAGTACCATTGAAACACATGTGTTCAAGGAAATGAGCCAATCCGCGTTGGTTCTCATCTTCAAGGATTGAACCGACTTTCTGAGCGATGTAGAAATCTGCACGATCTTCCGGTAATTCGTTGTGGCGAATGTAATAAGTCAATCCGTTTTCCAATTTGCCGATTCGGACATTAGGATCGGTTGGGATAGGAGGCATTTGTGGTTGTTGAGCCGATGCCATCACTACACTTCCTATTATAAAGAAAGTGGCGAACAATCTTTTTAATACTCCAGTCATGATGTTGTGGTTTAATTATATGAACTATTTCAATTATTGTGTGTCAAAAGAATATGGTATAATCTTTAGTCGTGTCATTCTGAACATCGCGAAGAATCTGATTTTTTGTACTTTGTGCATACAAATCCTTCACTACGTTCAGGATGACACTTAAGTAGAAATTCCCTATTTAAAAAAATTATATTCTTTTACAGCAATCCGTTAGCCGAAAGGAAACGCTCTGCTTCGATAGCAGCTTTACAACCACTACCAGCAGCGGTGATAGCTTGGCGGTAATGAGGGTCGGCTACGTCACCGGCTGCAAATACGCCCGGAACTCGTGTACGAGGACTAGCTCCTTCGGTAATGATGTAACCTACTTCGTCTGTTTCTATCCATGGCTTGAATACATCCGAGTTTGGCTTGTGACCGATGGCCAAGAAGAAACCGTCGATTGCCAAATCATAGAATTCTTCATCTGGTTCGCCTTTGCGTTTTACTAAATGGATGCCTTCTACACCATTTTCACCAAACAATCCTACGGTGTTGTGTTCGAACAATACCTGAATCTTTGGGTGATTCATTACGCGGTCTTGCATGATTTGAGAGGCACGCAAGAATGGCTTGCGAACAATGAGATATACCTGCTTTGCCAAGCCTGCCAAGTAAATAGCTTCTTCGCAAGCAGTGTCGCCACCACCTACCACAGCTACTACTTTCTTGCGATAGAAGAAACCATCGCATGTTGCACATGCACTGACTCCCATGCCGGCATATTTCTTTTCGTCGTCCAAACCAAGATATTTAGCCGATGCACCTGTTGAGATAATTACTGTTTCAGCTTCGATTTCCTTTTCATCATCGATGGTAATCTTATAAGGACGTTCGCTGAAGTCTACCTTGGTAATGATACCGTTACGGATTTCTACACCAAAACGTTCGGCTTGTGCACGGAGGTCATCCATCAACTGGGTTCCGCTGATGCCTTCCGGATAGCCAGGGAAGTTTTCTACTTCGGTAGTGATGGTTAACTGACCACCTGGTTGAATTCCTTCATACAATACAGGGTTAATGTTTGCACGTCCTGTATAAATTGCAGCTGTATAGCCGGCAGGGCCCGAACCAATAATCAGGCATTTTACTCTTTCTGTACTCATGATATTATTGTTATAAATTATTTCTTTATGTGTTAGTGAAGGCATTTTCTTAAAACGCCAGCACGTTTTAGTTTATTCGCCAGCACGTTTTTTAAAAACGTCTTCATCTTTTTGTACGACTATCTTAAGTCGATGACCTCTGCATGGGGGTATTGTGCTTTATTGAAACGGAAGGTTTCTTCTGTAAAGTTTTGGTCGGTTTGATAGGCGGTTACATGAATTTCGCTTATCGCTTTTCCATTCCGTTCAATCTTCATGCCCAACGGTTGATTCGTTGTGGATACGAATACCCGTATGACTTCCTGATTACCCGATTGTTTGGGTATCAAGATGACTTCATGTCCTTTTAATCCATTTCTCGTTTGGTTTCCTTGGTAGGTATAGTTGTAATCGGTTTTATATCTCATTAATATAAGGTATGGGTTGATGGCTTGAAGTTCTTCGGGTGTAGGGTTGCTAATGTTCACTTCCTCGGTGTCTGTCACATAACTCCATTGCGTTTTTCCATCATACCAGCTATAAATGTTTCCGTTATTGAAATGAAATCTCTCTCCTTTTAACAAAAGAACTCCATTCTCGGTTCCTTTGAAATGGATTTGAATACCGCTTGATTCCGACATATTAGCCAAAACCTTATCTAATACCTTGGCTGCTCTTGCATCGGTTTGTGCAAAGAGGCAGAAAGGTAGGAGAATGAGCATCCATATGATAGCTAGTTTTTTATTCATCTGTAGTTTGTTATGGTTGTAAAACGTATGAATCTGATTATTGTTGTAAACTACTTAATTTCATTTCCAAATCGGTCAAGTCTACACAAAGAACATCACGTGCCTTACTACCTTGTGTAGGCCCTACAATACCTGCATATTCTAATTGATCCATGATTCGGCCGGCTCGATTGTATCCAATAGAGAACTTTCGTTGGATGAGCGAAGTCGAACCTTGTTGGTGTGCTACCACCAGTTCAGCTGCTTCGCGGAACATCGGGTCAAGACGATTCATGTCTACTTCACTCAAACTGCTTTCTCCTTCTTCGGCTTCAACTTCAGGTAATTCGAATGCAGTAGGATATCCTTGTTGCTTGCTGATATAGCCTGCAATTCGTTCTACTTCCGGTGTATCTACGAAAGCACATTGCACGCGAACTGGGTCGTTTCCTTGCAAATATAACATGTCACCGCGACCAATCAGTTGTTGGGCTCCCGAACGGTCGAGGATGGTACGAGAGTCCATCATGGCTGCTACTCGGAAAGCAACACGAGCAGGGAAGTTGGCTTTGATTGTACCCGTAATGATGTTTGTTGTTGGGCGTTGGGTTGCGATGATAGCATGTATACCTACAGCACGTGCCAATTGGGCGATGCGGCAAATAGGCAATTCAACTTCTTTTCCTGCGGTCATGATTAAATCGCCAAATTCGTCGATGATAATCACGATGTAAGGCATGAAGTGATGTCCCTTTTCCGGATTCAGACGGCGGTCAATGAACTTCTTGTTATAGTCCTTGATGTTTCTACAACCGGCCTTCTTTAACAAATCATAGCGGGTATCCATTTCTACGCAAAGTGAATTCAACGTTTGGACTACCTTGGTTACATCTGTAATAATAGCATCATCTCCATCAGGCAATTTGGCCAAGAAATGCTTTTCAATTGGTGCATAAACAGAGAATTCCACTTTCTTCGGGTCAATAATCACAAACTTCAATTCAGCCGGATGCTTTTTGTATAACAACGAAGTAACGATGGCATTCAAACCGACAGATTTACCTTGGCCTGTAGCACCGGCAATCAGCATGTGTGGTGCCTTGGCTAAATCTACCATATATACTTCGTTAGTAATAGTCTTACCTAAAGCAATCGGCAATTCCATCGTAGTTTCTTGGAACTTCTTACTGCTTAGAATTGATTGCATGGGCACAATTCGTGGCTTTGCGTTTGGTACTTCAATACCAATGGTTCCTTTTCCTGGTATTGGGGCAATGATACGAATACCCAATGCGGCGATACTCAAAGCGATGTCGTCTTCCAAGTTCCGGATTTTGGCAATACGGATGCCTTGTGCTGGAGTGATTTCATAAAGAGTAACTGTAGGTCCTACACTAGCTTTGATAGAACTGATTTCAATGTCAAAGCTACGAAGCACTTCGATGATACGATCCTTATTTGCATTCTGCTCTTCCATGTCGATGTTATTGTTATCTTCATCATAATGGTCTAGCAAGTCTAGATGCGGAAATTTGTAATTTTCCAAATCAAGACGAGGATTGTATGGAGTGAGCTTCGGCCCGTGATAGGCTTCATCTTCTTCTGTATGTTCATCGCCTACAGTAAAAGTAGGATCATCAGTTTCATCAGTTTCGATTTCCGGTTTGTTGTCAGTTGCAGGTGTCAGAATCGTTTCCAAATCATCGGCCTGCGATTCCTTAAAAGGGGAGTCATCTTCTTTGGACTCGTTAGGAAGATCAAATACGACTTCTTTAGGTGTTGGGTCAGTATAGATTGGAGTCTGAACAGGCTCCTCAATTGTTTCTTCTGTTGGTGTTTTCGTTTCCTCTTCCTCTTTCTTGCGTTTGAATTGAGGATGTAGTACTTTGCGTACAAGGCGTATGGTTTCCCGACTTAAATACACAAAGAACAAAATGGCAGTTACAATTAGCAATAGCCACAATCCAGTAACACCAATTTGAGAAACAATCCATCGGCTGACATTATAGCCGTGTAAGCCTCCCGGATAGAAAAAACTTTCAGAAAAAACACCATCAAAAAAGTATCCAAGAGTAATGGAGAACCATATCATCAATATGGTACATGACATAAACCATTTCCAAGTTCTGAATTTATAGGCACGCATGAGTCGCATTCCTAAAACAGATAGGAAAAGTACGATAAAATAAGATGCTAGACCAAAACATTCGTTGATTAAAAACTCTGCAAGTTGAGCACCTCTGGCACCGGCATAATTCTTGACCTGATTAGTTGTTTGCATCAATTCGCCAGGTTGTTGGTTATCTAAAATGCTTTGATCGGCTGCACCTGTAAAAAAGAAAGAGGTGAATGCAAGCAATAGATATACGGCAAATATGACACTAATCAATCCAATAACAAAATGAGTGGTCTCGCTTTTGATGAAGGTCGTGAATTTATTGTTCTTTATTTCTTTAGGCTCTACTGCCTTATCTGTTTTTTTCTTAGCCATATGGTATTATCTGTTTATTCTTTCGCAAATGTACATGAAAATCGCCAAATATTGATTTATTTCATCGCTTTTTTCTTAACTTTGCAAACAATTTATCGAAGATAGGTCTTGCTCTGGAAATGTAGACAAGTTTTTCTCTATCAGGGTTGCTTGTACCATCTTCTCAATTTATAATTTATAACATGGAATCTTCAAGTCAAGTCATATTTGATAAGAATTCAATCGAGTTTGTAACGGTAGCCGCTGAGTATTGTGGCTTTATGGAACGTTGTAAAGGAGCAGAACGGAAAACATTTGTGGATACTGCACTCAAAATACTTCCATTGCTTTATCTGAAAGCCTCTCTTATACCCGAATGTGAGTTGATAGGTGAGGACAATTTGGAAGTAATCGTTACAGAAGACGATTATGAGTGGATACGTTTGTCGGTAGCTGATGTAATGGGAGCTCAAGATGATTATTTGGAAGTGTTTTTGCCCGATATGGCTTATAGCGAGACACCAATCAAAAAGTGTATTTCCGAAGATTTAGCAGATATCTACCAGGACTTGAAAGACTTTATAGGTGTATTCCAATCAGGACTCAATGTCACAATGAATGATTCTTTGTATATCTGCAAGGAACATTTTGCCGAGTTTTGGGGCCAACGTTTGGTTAACACTATGCGAGCCTTGCATGATGTAAAGTATAATTCATCTGATGATAACGAAGAACCGGTATCATGGGGTAATGATGACTTTGATTTAGCATGAAACAAATTAAGAATACCATTACTAAGGCAGAAATAGCCGCCATGCCTAAGGTGCAGTTTCCTGGGCGAGTTTTTGTTATCTATACAGAAACCGAAGCTAATAAGGCGGTTGAATTTCTGAAGTCTCAATCCATTGTAGGAGTTGATACAGAAACACGACCATCCTTCAAAAAGGGTACTTCTCATAAAGTCGCTTTGTTACAAATATCAACAACAGACACTTGTTTCCTTTTTCGATTGAATCAGATAGGTATGCCCGAAGCTCTTCAGGAATTTCTCATGAGTGATGTCTTGAAAATAGGACTTTCATTAAAGGATGATTTCATGATGCTTAAACGTCGAAAAGATGTACATGCGGAAGAAGGAAATTGGATAGAACTTCAAGATTATGTGAGTCGTTTCGGAATAGAGGATCGCAGTTTGCAGAAGATTTTTGCGAATTTATTTGGACAGAAGATTTCCAAATCCCAACGTTTGTCCAATTGGGAAGCTGAAACTCTTTCTGAAAGTCAAATAAAATATGCGGCAACCGATGCTTGGGCTTGTGTGGAAATATATAATTGTCTGGAGGAAATGGAGCGTACCGGTGCATATGAACTGATAAAGGTAGTAGAACCGGAAAAAGAATTATTAGAAACTCAAAATTCATAACAATAACATGTCCTATAAAAAAGTATACCTAAAACCAGGTAAGGAAGAATCTTTAAAACGTTTTCATCCCTGGGTGTTTTCGGGAGCAATTGCTCGTGTGGAAGGTGAACCGGAAGAAGGTGAAATAGTTGATGTATATACCTCGAAAAAAGAGTTCATTGCTTGTGGACATTTTCAGATAGGTAGCATTGCCGTTCGCGTATTAAGTTTTCGCCAGCAGGAAATTAATCGTGACTTTTGGAAAAATAGATTGGAAGTCGCATTAGATTTGCGTCGTAGTTTAGGCCTGGTGGATAATCCTCAAAATAATACCTATCGTTTGGTACATGGCGAAGGAGATAACCTCCCTGGTTTGATTATAGACGTTTATGGTCAGACAGCTGTAATGCAAGCACATTCTGCCGGCATGCATGTATATCGAATGGAAATTGCTGAAGCTTTGTCTGATGTGATGGGAGACATCGTTAAACATATCTATTATAAATCAGAAACGACTTTGCCTTTTAAAGCCGATCTTGGTCCTGAAAATGGATTTATCAAAGGTGGAAGTCCTGAGAATGTAGCATTAGAATATGGTTTGAAGTTTCATGTAGATTGGTTAAAAGGACAGAAGACAGGTTTCTTTGTCGATCAGCGTGAAAACCGTCATCTTCTAGAACATTATGCTAAAGGTAGAAATGTATTGAATATGTTTTGTTATACCGGCGGATTTTCATTCTACGCCATGCGTGGAGGGGCGAATTTAGTTCACTCTGTAGACAGTTCTGCAAAGGCCATCGACCTTACAAATCAGAATGTAGAGTTGAATTTTCCTGGTGATGAACGTCATCAGGCTTTTGCAGAAGATGCATTCAAATATCTCGATCGTATGGGTGACCAGTACGATTTGATTATCCTCGATCCGCCTGCTTTTGCCAAGCATCGCGATGCACTCCGCAATGCACTACGTGGTTATAGCAAACTTAATGCGAAAGCTTTTGAGAAAATCAAACCAGGAGGTATTCTCTTTACTTTCTCTTGTTCGCAAGTCGTAGATAAAAGAGATTTCCGTAATGCAGTCTTTACAGCAGCAGCTCAAAGTGGTCGTAGTGTTCGTATTCTTCATCAGCTCACACAGCCAGGTGATCATCCGGTGAATATTTATCATCCGGAGGGAGAATATTTGAAAGGTCTAGTACTTTATGTAGAGTGATTTGTGAGTTTTCTACGTTATAAAAAGAAAGAGGTAAGAGACATTGTCCTTTACCTCTTTCTTTTCATATAGTGATTATAATTCATTTTGTAGTGATATGAATCTATCTAGGTAGGTGATTTCACTTATTAAAACAAAACATAGATAATACAGCTTTATAATTAAAAGATGTTAATTGTATGATAAAAATCACTCGCAAGTTATGTTTTATAACATAAAACAAGTAAATTTGCACTGTGTTTTTCATGGTATTAGATTTTAAGGTTAATGAAGATTGGGTGTCTGTGATAGATACCCTTCTTTTTTGTTTGAAATAGGGATATTATTTATATAAACATAAAGGGTAATCATCATGCGATGATTACCCTTTATGTTTTAGTATAGACTTTCTGTTACAACTTTATTTTTAAGATCTTTCCACCAAATCCTTCCAATAAGATAGAGGTGCATTGATCAGGAGCCAATGATAAAGTTTCAGTATTACCCGTAAGCAAATCTTTTGCCTTATAACTACTCTTAATTGGAATATTTAAGTATTCGAAAGCATGTCTTGGTATATTGATTCCTGGGGAAACCGGATTTATGTCGAAATTTACGACAATAAGTATCAACTCTTTACCAGCTTTTCGTATAAAGGCATATTGTTTATGTTCGTTGAATATGGTACCTTCTAAATTCGCATAAGTAAGGTCGAAGAAAGTACCTTCTCGAATTGCTTTTTCGGTGTTACAGAGGTTTAAGAGTTTTTTATAAAATCCTTGAAGCTTTATTTCTTCTTCCGTCAGTAACTTACCATCGAATTTACCTCCATTACGCCATCTTCGGATAGTATCGACTGTCCAATAATCAAAGATGGTTGTGCGTCCATCACGTCCACTGAAACCTTCTTCGTCCATACCTGCTTCACCTAATTCCTGCCCGAAATAAATCATGACAGGATTGGTGTTCATACATGCAGAAATAATCATGGCTGGTATAGCTTTTGATGCTTTACCTGCAAAAAAAACTGAAGCAATGCGTTGTTCATCGTGGTTCTCCAAGAAGTTGAGCATGTGCTTTTCTATTCCGCTTAAACTTTGCCAACGGCGTGTTATGGAAGTAGCACTATCATTGCCACAAGTTAATGCACGCAAAGTATCATAAAGTCCCACTTTATCATATAAATAATCGAAATGACCATTGAATATGTAATTTCGGTATTCATTTGGATTGTAAACTTCTGCAATGAAAAGGATATTCGGATATTCTTTTTTTACTTGTGGAATTGCCCATCCCCAAAATTCTACCGGTACCATTTCAGCCATGTCGCAACGGAAACCATCAATGTCTTTAGATGCCCAAAAGAGCAGGATGTGTAACATCTTGTTCCATGTGTCAGGAATTGGATTAAAATGTCCGTATCTGCCATTTTGATAGTCTACTCCATAATTCAACTTGATGGTTTCATACCAATCGTTCTTAGTTGGCCATGCATCAAACTTATCGTTACCTGTTGCTTTTGCAGGTTGTTCATTATAAGCTTCAGCAGCATTGAAATGATAGTCAATATCACCTTGAAGTGGTTGTCCTGGAATGTAATAAAAATTATTCTGTGGACTGAAAGCGAGATTACTATCATCATTTTCTCCTAGATCAACGATTCCATCTGGCTTGGAGTCGGATTGATATTGTCGGGCTACATGATTAGGAACAAAATCGATGATAACTTTCAAACCAGATTTATGAGTTCGTTTTACCAGATTTTCAAATTCCTTCATGCGATCGGGTATGCTGGTTGCAATGTCTGGATCTACATCATAATAATCTTTAATGGCATATGGTGATCCCGCCTTCCCTTTTACAATCGCAGGATGATCCGGACGGATGCCATATCTACTATAATTGGTTTGGCTTGCATGCTCTATGATTCCTGTATACCAAATATGTGTAGCACCGAGGTCTTTGATTTCTTCCAATGCTTTTAATGTAAAGGAAGCCATTTTTCCACATCCATTGTCTTGAATACTTCCATTGTTTTTGCAATGAGTATTATTATT
>JAFQNW010000097.1 GCA_017420875.1 Bacteroidaceae bacterium | reverse complement strand
GCCCATGTCCCAATTGGCGAACCATTTTTCTTCGGTTTCCAAGTATTGCATTTCCATGTTGAAGATACCGTCGTGAGAGATGAATGCCTTGAAACGCTTGTCGTGGTGTCCGGCCAACCAATACACGGAGAAACCGCCGAAACTTGCACCCACACAGCCCAAACGCTCCTTGTCAACATAAGGTTCCTTGCAGATGTCGTCGATAGCAGCCAAATAGTCTTTCATACATTGACCACCATAGTCTCCGCTGATTTGTTCAAGCCATTCCATACCGAAACCAGGCAAGCCACGACGGTTAGGAGCGATGATGATGTAATCGTTGGCTGCCATAATCTGGAAGTTCCAACGATAGCTCCAGAATTGGCTTACAGGGCTTTGAGGCCCACCTTCGCAGAACAGAAGAGTTGGGTATTTTTTGTTCGGGTCAAAATTGGCCGGATAGATAACCCATGAATGGAGAGGCTTTCCATCGCTAGCTGTTGTCCAGCGGGCTTCGACCTTGCCTAAATTCAGTTTCGAGAAGATGTGGTCGTTTTCATGAGAAAGCTGGGCAATCTGACCATTTGAAGGATTCAGTGTATAGATTTCATCGGCATGACTCATGGAGTGACGTTTGGTAATGATTTGATCGCCAAGCATCGCAACCGATGCATAATCGTAATCGCCTTCTGTCAACTTCTTGACTTCGCCCTTGAGGTTGGTGCTATAAATCATGCTGGCACCATGCCATACGCCGGTGAAATATAGAGTTTGGCTATCGTTAGCCCAACAATATGCGTCTACACCGCTTTCAAAGCTTTCGGTGATGTATTTCTTATCGCCGGTCTTGAGATCCATGATGCAGAGGCGGTTACGGTCGCTTTCATATCCATCGCGTTCCATACTTTGCCAAGCGATGTATTTACCGTCCGGCGAGAAGGTAGGATTGATGTCATAACCCATGTTACGGTCGGCATTGTCGTCCTGCTTGCAAAGGTTGGTTGTATTCTTGCTGTCCAGATTGTATAGGAAGATGTCCGAATCGGTAGAAACGGCGTATGCCAACCCTTCTTTCTTACGGCAGGTATAAGCGATGTTCTTCGAGTCTGTACTCCAGGCCAATTGTTCGATACCGCCGAATGGTTTCATCGGGGCTTCGAATGGTTCACCTTCGAGGATATCAGTTGCTTCACCCATTTGGCTTCCGTCAAAATCGGCAACGAATGGATGTGGAATGCTTTCCACCCATTCATCCCAGTGTTTATACATCAGGTCGTTGACAATGATACCGGTTGCTTTAGGAAGGTCTGGGTGTTGGTCGACAGTTCGCTGGCCATATTTGACTTGCGAGATAAAAAGTATCTTGCTTTCGTCGGGAGAGAAAGAAAAACCTTCAATGTAACCGTCATAATTTGAAATTTGACGACGTTCGGTACCATCCGGGTTCATTTCCCAAATTTGGCTTCCGCCGTTCGCATTACTCAAAAAGGCTATTTTGCTACCGCCTTTGATCCATTGTGGATCACCTTCATTATAAGCGGTATGTGTCAATAATGTATTGTTTTGGCCATCGGCATCCATGAGGTAGATGACGCGGTGGCTTTTGTTTTGTGGTACACTGTAATAAGATACGGTATAAGCAATTTTTTTGCCATCGGGAGATACACTGACGCCTCCAATACGTCCCATCGCCCAAAGAGCTTCTGGAGTCATTCGGCCGTCTTGAACGGTTATTTCCTGGCGTCCAATAACAGGGATGTTGTTTTCTTCCTTTATTTCTGTGCAGGAAGTCGCCAATGTCAAAGCTGCTGCCATAATCGCTACGTTTGATTTTTTCATGATTCGATTATTTTGATTGTTAACATATTCTTTTGCGAAAATACGAATATAACCTCATTTTACAAAAAAAAGTGCCATTCTTCTCATAGAATGGCACTTGATGATAAAAAAGAAGTCTTTTTATTTCTTGTTCATACGATTCATACGATCCTGACGTTCTTTCTGAAGGCGTTCCTGTTCTTTCTGAAGAGCTTCCAGTTTAGCCATCAAACCTCCTTGAGTTCCTTTATTACCCTTTTGCTGCTTGATTTTTGCCTTGTTGGCTTCAAGAATAGCAAGCAACTTCGGCTCATTGGTGGTCTTACGCAAGATGATGGTGGTAAGAATACCGATTAAACCGGAAATGAAGTAATAGTAGTTCAAACCAGATGAGTAGCTGTTGAAGATGAAGATGAACATAACAGGCATTAAGTACATCATGATCTTCATACCCGGCATTTGTTGTTGGCCTGTATCTTGTTGCTTCATCATATACCAGGTGTTCAGAATATTGGTAACGCTGAACAATAAGCAGAACAAACTCAAGTGGTCACCTAAGAATGGAATGTTTACACCCCAGTTGATGACATCATCATAGGTAGACAAGTCTGGTGCCCAAAGGAAGCTTTCCTGACGGAGCTCGATAGCGTTCGGCACAAAGAAGAATAACGCCATGAATACTGGCATCTGAATCAACATCGGCAAGCAACCACCCATTGGGCTTACACCATACTCGCTATAAAGTTGCATGGTTTCCTGCTGCTTCTTCAAGGCATCTTCTTGATTTGGGTATTTAGCATTGATTTTTTCGATGTATGGCTTCAAAACACGCATCTTAGCTGACGACATGTACGATTTGTAAGTAGCCGGATAAACAATGGCTTTTACAATGAAGGTCATGAGCAACAATACGAGTCCCATGTTCAAGCCCCATCCAGACAACCAGTCGAACAGATTGATTGTGAACCAACGGTTGATTTCGCGGACAAGTGGCCAACCCAAATATACCAAGTCTTCTAATTCAGGATCTTCTTCTTGGTTGATAACCAAATCGTTGGTTGCCAACAATGTCTTGAAGTGGTTAGGACCGAGGTACATTTGTAATTCTGTGGCTTTCTTACCAGTAGGGTCGAAGAACGTGGTCATATCAGCCGTATAATCCTTCATGTAACCGCTACCTTCCTTTTGGATAACAGATTCAAGTGTTACGTTTTCGAAGTTCTGGTTGGCGATAAGTACGCTTGAGAAGAATTGGTTCTTGAATGCAATCCATTGCATCGGTTCTTCGAAAGTTTCCTTGTCATCGCTCATTTCACTCAAATAGTCTGATCCGTCGTCTACAGGCTTGTAAGTGAGGGAAGTATAGCGTTGTTCAAAGTCGAAGCCCTTTTCTTGTTGGCGTGCACGTTGTGACCAACCGATGTTGACAGTTTTCAAGGCTGCCGGAAAAACGTTCTGCATGCCGTTTGCACGAACATTGAAATCTACCATGTATGATTCAGGGAGTAAGCGGTAAGCGAAATCAATGTAACCAGCACCGGTAGTCTGCAAACGCATGGTGATAGTACTGTCTGTTACGTTTGTTGGTTGGAAGAACAGGTCTTCGGTCAGGATATTTTCATTCTTACCCTCAAAGGCGAAGTTCATGGCCGATTCTTTTTCGTTGAAAAGTGTCAGCGGTTGTCCCTGTTGGTCCTTATAGTCTTTCAATGTAGCAGAAACCACGCGTCCACCTTTATTGGAGAAAGTAACTTTTACCAAATTGTTTTCCAATGTAGTGAATTGTTCTGTACCTTGATTAGCTCCAAAGAACAAAGAAGTAGAGTCTAGTGTTAAAGCTTGGGTGCTTTTTGCAGCAGCTTCGGCATCTAGCTTAGCTGCTTCTTGTTGGGCGATTGTCTGAATGGAATCCTGATAGCGTCTGGCACGTTCCATTTCTTCCTGACTAGGGCGATTATAGATGCTAAACCCTATCAAAACAGCTCCAATCAGAATAAAACCCACTAACGTGTTTTTGTCCATTTTTATTCTTTTCTTATTTATTAGTTTATAGATGATGCGGCTATTGCCTAATTAATCAAGTTGCAAAAGTACAAAATCTTTTCAGAATATTTCGATTAATCCTTAAAAAATAATGTTTGAGCGTTGTTAAACTGATGCGATACTTTGGGGAATTAATGAAAATAATCTAAATTTGCAAAAAAGAATATCCATTTGCTTGCTAAACTTAGATAGAAGGAATTATGATGAAAAGAAAATTGTTGATATGGATGGCATTGATGATGTTGTGTATGACTTTGCCAGCACAAAGAAATCGTAATAACCAAATTTTGGAAGCGTTTTCGGATTCATTACGAAACTTGACCGCATCTTATTATGCTTATCATCGGATATGGGAAGATTTAAGTGTCCCTGTTCCTAGAAGCATCCGTTTAAGTTCAGATTATTACAAATACATTGTTCCCCCAACTTATTATACGGCTCCTGTTGAACAAGCCTTTGCGTTTGATTGGAAACCGGGGAAGAAACTGGGCATGTCTCCGAGCGATTCTATCTATGCCATTAAGCCGGATACAATTAAGGAATTTGAACTTCCTCAGTTGGAGAGAATTGCCAAAGTAGATCGTTGGGTAAACAAGGTCTTGTTGAATTATTATTTGGAACATCCCGAAAAGGTGGTAGGCAATGAAATGTATTTTGCTGATGTGAAATTGGTTGATGAAAGCGAGATGGTGGCAATCCCACGGGAGGAAAAGATGAAGGATTTTATGAATGTGAAGAATCCCACAGAGAATGCTGAAGTGGATTCAGAAGTGATTGTCTTAAAGCCTAATTTTTGGAAATATGCAGGTTCATCCTCATTGCAATTGTCGCAGTACAGTATATCAGATAACTGGTATCAAGGGGGTGAAAGTACCAATGCCTTGTTAGCAGAATTGAGATTGACTGCTAATTATAATGATCAACAACGAGTGGAGTTTGAAAATACCTTGGAAATGAAGGTTGGTTTTATTACTGCTCCCTCGGATACCGTTCATAGTTATCGTACCAATGCAGACCTTTTCCGTTTGAATAGTAAATTAGGGGTAAGAGCTATCAAGAATTTATATTATACATTGGCTGCTGAGTTTAAAACTCAATTCTTCCCCAATTATCGCACCAATACCAATGATATGATTTCAAACTTCTTATCGCCGGCTCAGTTGGCAGTTTCTCTCGGTATGGACTACAAGTTGAATAAGAAGAAATATAATTTGTCTATCATGGGTGCTCCATTTTCATATACCTTTGTATATATAGCTAATGATAGTATTGTGGATCCTACAGCGTTTAGTGTGGAGAAAGGGAAAAACACTGCAAGCTTGTTCGGTTCGAAGATTACAGCTAATTTGGATTGGAAGATCACTTCCAACATATCATACCTATCCAAACTGGAATATTTTACGACTTACAAGAAAGTGATTATCAGTTGGGAAAATACATTCAATCTAAAATTAAATCGCTATTTGTCGACCAAAATCTTTATTCATCCTCGTTTTGATGATGGGGTAACATTAACTCCGGATAACGATTCTTATTTCCAGTTTAAGGAAATGTTGACATTTGGTTTGGCTTATTCGTGGTAGTGATATATAATGAACAAAAAGGAGTCTGAAAAGACTCCTTTTATTTAATATGTTCCTCCAATAACGTTTGGATAATACGTTCGGCAGTCCGTCCATCCCATCTTTCTGGAAGTTGCCCTTTTTTCCAATCTCCTCTATTGAGTATATCTAGGTGTTGGGCTAATAAGGATAAATCATTCCCAACCAAACAATTCGTTCCAAGGTGAACGGTTTCAGGGTGTTCGGCATAATCATTTAAAGTCATGCAAGGAATTCCAAGGAACGTTGCTTCTTCAGCTACATTTCCAGAGTCGGTAATGATGGCATAAGCGTGATTGGTTAAATAGCAAAATGCCAGGTAGGGTTGGGGAGGAAGTAGGTGTAATCGATCGGAACAAATTCCCAATAGTTCCAACTTGTCTTGTACATAGCGATGTAGAGGAGCTATAATTGGTTTGTCGGAATGTGCTAGTATGGTCTGGAATAACTGTTTTAGTTGTAGTTCGTCTTCCAAAAGTATCCGCCGGTTTAGGGTAAGCAAGATGAATTCTTTTTCTTTAATTCCTAACGAATGGATAATTTCCGGGCATTGTAGCCGGGTATGGTTATGACGTAGGCTGTCTATCAGGATATTCCCAACAAAATGTACATGAGTTTGTTCTGTTCCAGTGTGATTCAGATTGCGGTTGGCATCCATGCCTGCAGTAAAAAGAATGTCTGCAAGTCCATCGGCAATCATGCGATTCAACTCTTTGGGACTGTTCATGTCGAAAGAACGTATACCGGCTACAAGATGAGCTATTTTGATGTTCTTTTTTCTAGCAACGATTGAGCATGCCATTGTGGGAGTCAAATCGTCAACAACCATAACCAAGTCTGTTGGATGTTCTTCTAACTCGCGAGAAAAAGCGACTAGAATTCCTGCCATCCGATGGAAAAAGTCCGTACTTTCTATGTGCAGATAAGTATCTGGAGCTGGCATATCCAGATCGGAGAATAGGGTAGGCTCTAAACTTTTGTCTTGGTCCGAGCCTGTATAAATTAGTCGTGCACTGATATTCCTTCCAGCTTTGTTAGCTGCATGAATAGCTCGCATGATGGGTGCTATTTTCATGAAATTGGGACGTGCACCGGCAATAATGGAAATTTTCATCTTTATTTTGCAATTTTACTTTAGCAAAAATACATTTTCTTCGCGAATTTATTTGTTACTTTGTACAAAAATCGTGGCTATGATAACATTTGTTCAAGTTTTAGACTTTATAGGAACTTTTGCTTTTGCAATTAGTGGTATACGCCTGGCATCAGCTAAACGTTTTGATTGGTTTGGTGCTTATGTGGTAGGTCTGGTTACAGCTATCGGTGGTGGTACCATGCGTGATGTATTGTTGGATGTAACTCCAGCTTGGATGACGGATCCTATGTATTTACTTTGTACAGGGTTGGCTTTGTTTTGGGTAATTGCATTCAGTAAGTATTTGATTCACCTTCATAATACGTTCTTTATATTTGACTGCATTGGTTTGGCTTTGTTTACGGTTGTAGGCTTTGAAAAGGCAATAGCCTTGGGACATCCATTCTGGGTGGCTATAATTATGGGTAGTATGACGGGGGCTGCCGGAGGTGTATTCCGTGATGTGTTTATTAATGAAGAACCATTGATCTTCCGAAAAGAAATTTATGCGATGGCCTGTGTTTTAGGAGGCTTGTCGTATTGGATTTGTGGCTTGTTGGGTTTGGAATCTTATTTATGCCAAATTATAGCAGGGTGTGTAGTCTTCCTATCGCGTACGATATCTGTAAAATATAATATTTGTTTACCAGTCCTGAAAGGAGAATAGTTTAAGTAAGTTTGGATGAAGTACGTAATTATATTGTTCTGTTTGTTTTGTGGACTTTCTGGCTATGCTTCGGAACCCGATAGCATGAAGGTGGAAAGATGGTTACGCGAAGCATCATCCTTGCCAAAGGATAGTTGCCGGACGCTTCATTTTGCAAAAAAAATGTTAGGTACTCCTTATGTGGCAGGAACTTTGGATGTAAACAATGAAGAAACGTTGGTGGTGCATTTAGATAAAGTAGACTGTACTACCTTGGTTGAAACGGTATTGGCTTTAGCCATTGCAGATCAACAAGGGAAACAGAATTTTGAGGCTTTTAAAGAAGCTTTGATGCTGGTCCGGTATAGGGATGGACATTTGGCAGGGTATTCTTCCAGATTGCATTACTTTAGTGACTGGATAAAAAATAATGAAGCAAAAGGATTGGTGCGAGAATGTACTTCAGATACAAAGATAAGTTTGTCTTCAAAACTTTCGTTAAATTTTATGTCTACCCATTCGGATAGCTATTTACCCATGAAAAAGGATACCTCCTTGATTTCTCAGGTAGCTTTATTTGAAAAAGCTTGGCAAGGTGTAGAGGTTCGTTTTATACCTAAAGAGAAATTGAATCAATCGCCCAATGAACTGAAAATAAAGAATGGGGATATCTTGGCCATCACTACCAATATAAAAGGATTGGATGTGGTTCATGTAGGTTTTGCTTATTGGAAGCAGGGGAAGCTACATCTTTTACATGCTTCATCGGTGGCAGGAAAAGTAATTATGGATAATCAGTCACTTTATGATTATTCCAAGAACAAGAAAGCCCACACAGGTGTGCGGGCCATCTCTTTTATTTATTGTCGTTAACCTTATTTCAGTGTACCTGCTTCTGCTTGCTGAATCATTTGTTGGCTGGCATACATGAAAACTTCTACACGACGGTTTTCTTGACGGCCGGCAGCTGTTGAATTGTCTGCAATAGGATCAGCTTCACCTAAACCTTCAACTGTTTTGATTTGTGATGGAGTTACCCCACAAGACATCAGATATGTGGAAACGCTTTGAGCACGTTCTTGAGATAAGTTCAAATTCTTTTGAATACTTTGTTCTGCTGTAGCATTCTTCCATCCTTGGTTGTCGGTATATCCATAGATGTTTACATCCATGTCTGTATTTTCTTTCAGTACGTTGTTCGCGAATTTGCTGAGTGAAGCCTTTGCAGATGAACTTAAAGAGGAAAGGCCTGTTCCAAAAAGGATTCCTGAATCAAAAGTTACCTTTACAGCTTGTAAGCCATTGTTATCTGTAACCTGTTCCACTTGTGCTCCTTCAATTTGAGCGGCTTCAGCTGCTGCTTTATCCATTTTCTTGCCAATAAGGATTCCAGCACCTGTGCCAACTGCTGCACCTACAGCCGCACCGATGGCTGCACCTTTACCTTTACCAGCTAAACCACCTATTAGGGCTCCTAAAGCTGCTCCACCACCGCCTCCTAATAAGCCACCCTTAGTAGTATTGTTCATACTTCCGCATCCACTTAAAACCATGGTAATGCATAGCAAGGTTGCCACGAATTTTTTCTTTTTCATACTTGTTTATTTTAAGTTAATACAAAACATAATCTAATGTCTTTTTCTTAATAGCTAAGAACCAAATGAGGATGATGATTCCTTTCAAAATACTTGTAAGGCAAATAGTCCACCAGATGCCTGCTAATCCCCATCCAAAAGAAACGAATAATAAAGCCATAGGTATGCGTAGATAATTACAGCTAATACTGATAATGGCTGGAGGTACTGTACGACCTACCCCGTAAAATACTCCCTGAAGAGTTATTTCCAACATCATAAAGAGTTGAGAATAGCCATCGATACGCAAGGCTAAACCACCGGCTTCGTAAGCTTCTTTTTCAGGAACAAAAATAGCAAAAATTTGGTTCCCGTAAAAAACAAAAAGAAAGGTACATATGGTTCCAAATATTAAAGTCATGAATATAGTACTTTTAAGGGCTTTCATGACTCGTTCTATTTTTTTTGCAGCAAAATTTTGTGCGACGAAGGCACTGAGTGCCGTTGAGAATCCTTGTGATGTATTCCAGGTAATAGCTTCAATTTGTCCGCTGGTAGTCATGGCCATCAACCCTAGATGTCCGCCTACACTAGAGGCAGTTCTTCCGAGAAACATGTTAACGAAAGCAAAGAGTACATTTAGACTTGCTACGGGCAGCCCTATCTTAATTATCCTAATCGTGAAGAGTCTTTTAAATTTCCCGAAGAAACGGAATTTGTCCCATAATATCTGCTTGATTTTTAATTGATAGACAAATAGGGAGAATACGAAGGCTTGTGCAATCCAAGTAGCCCAAGCAGCACCGTCGGTTTTCCAATCGAATACAAAGATGAACAAGGGGTCAAGCACCATATTGGTCAATAGACCAATGCCATTGATGGTAAAAGGAATTTTACTTCGTCCGGATGCGTTGAAGATACCCGTAGCAGCTGCCGACATGAATACAAACGGAAAAGCGGTCGATACAATCCGAAGGTAATTGACCGCATTGTGGGCGATGTGGCTTTTCAGTTCATAGAAATTAATAATGGGGACGGAAAAGACAAATAGTATCGATGCCCATATAAAGGAGATTACCAGCGAAAGGGTTAGGTTGTGTGTGGCGAAGTTGCGGGCAGCTTCCTCATCCTTCATTCCGATGGATTGCCCGACAGTGACTTCTGAACCTACTTTATTTAATAAGGCGAGGGAAGTGGTCATCCAGGTGAGGAGTCCAACAGAACCTACGGCAGCAATAGCTTCGCTTCCTAATCTTCCTACCCACGCCATGTCGGTCAGGCTATAAGCCATCTGAATGAAGGAGGTGGCCATGATAGGCATAGCTAGTGCAAACAGTTGTTTCAGGATGGGGCCTTCGGTGAGGTTCTTGATTCCTTTCATTGGGGATATATTAAAAATATGTCATTCTGAACGGAGTGAAGAATCTGTATATATAAATGTGGATGTTATCAGATTCTTCGTTTTGCTCAGAATGACACTGTTGAGTTTTATTTATTCCAATTAATAAGCGAACAAAGGATATGCCTTCATCTTTTCGTTTACACGGGCACGAACTTGTGCAATCACTTCTTCGTTTTCAACATTTGAAAGAACGGTTTCAATCATTTCAGCGATTTCAATCATCAAGTCTTCCTTTGCACCACGGGTAGTGATGGCAGGTGTACCCAAACGGATTCCTGAAGTTTGGAAAGCTGAACGGCTATCAAATGGTACCATGTTCTTGTTTACGGTGATGTCGGCAGAAACCAAAGCCTTTTCGGCTACCTTACCGGTCAAGTCTGGATACTTGCTACGGAGGTCAACAAGCATGGAATGGTTGTCGGTACCGCCTGATACGATAGTGAAGCCACGGTCTATCAAAGCCTGTGCCAATACGGCTGCATTCTTCTTTACCTGAGCAGCATATTCCTTGAATTCCGGTTGGAGGATTTCACCGAATGCTACGGCTTTGGCTGCAATTACGTGTTCCAACGGACCACCCTGGATGCCTGGGAATACAGCTGAATCGAGCAATTGCGACATCATCTTGATTTCGCCCTTCGGAGTTTTCTTGCCCCATGGGTTAGGGAAGTCCTTGCCCATCATGATGACACCACCACGAGGACCACGGAGGGTCTTGTGAGTAGTAGAAGTTACAATGTGAGCGTACTTCACTGGATTATCGAGCAAACCTGCTGCAATCAAACCTGCTGGATGAGCCATATCCACCAAGAAGATAGCACCTACCTTATCAGCGATTTCACGCATACGCTTGTAATCCCATTCACGAGAGTAAGCCGAACCACCACCGATAATCATCTTCGGCTTTTCGCGGAGAGCTACTTCTTCCATTTGATCATAATCTACACGACCCGTTTCAGGATTCAAGTTATATTCGCATGGCGTGTAAATGATACCAGATGTATTTACCAGTGAGCCATGTGATAAGTGACCACCATGAGCCAAGTTCAACCCCATGAATTTATCACCCGGATTCAGTACGGCCAAGAATACTGCTGCATTGGCTTGTGCACCGGAGTGTGGTTGTACGTTTGCCCATTCTGCATCAAAGATTTCTTTCAATCGTTCGATGGCAATGCGTTCGCTTTGGTCAACTACTTCACAACCTCCATAGTAACGTTTGCCTGGATATCCTTCGGCGTATTTGTTTGTCAAGCATGAACCCATAGCTTGCATAACTTGATCACTTACAAAGTTTTCGGAAGCGATTAATTCGATTCCTTTTAATTGGCGTTGATGTTCTTTTTCAATAATATCGAAAATCAATTCGTCTCTTTTCATGTCTTAAAACGATTTAAATTTTAATGTTTTTATTTCTTCTTTTTTTCAACAGACCAACCGAATTTCCCAATCTTTTCTCCTAATCCATAATATCCTCCATGAAGATAGACGAGCGGATTGGATTCTGATAACTCAAACTTCCCTGTTTCGGGATTTAGATATTTGTCTTCGGCTTTCACATTCAGCACGTTTGCAATGAACATATCGTGTGAGCCTAAGGAGATTATTTCCTTAACCCGACATTCGATGCATAAGGGTGACTCTTCAATAATGGGAGCTTTAACCATTTTGGCTTTGCCAGGAGTTAGCCCCATTTCCTTGAATTTGTGATAATCTTTGCCTGAACGTACTCCACACCAATCTGTTGCGTAAGCCAAACTTTCAGTCGTCAGATTAATGACAAACTCCATGTTACGTCGGATGATGTCATGCGAATGGCGCTCTGGGCGGACAGAGATATAACACATAGGTGGATTGGTACAGATAGTACCTGCCCATGCAACGGTGATGATGTTGTATTCTTCTTCTGAGCTTCCGCAGCTGATCATCAATGCCGGAAGCGGATAAATCATCGTGCCTGGTTTCCAGTCTTGTTTCATTGTAATTTCAGAGCTTCTTTGTTCTGTTCTTTTTCACAATAATGGCATCTCAAAATACCATTGTCCTTATCGGTAACGTGGAAGATGGTTTTCATGGGCTCGTTATTGGTGATGCATTTAGGATTTGCACATTTTACAATGCCACATAATTCATCAGGCATGATGACTTGTTTTTTCTCTACCACTTCGTAGTTTCGAATGATGTTAAGACGTACGTTGGGAGCTACAACAGACAAGCGGCTGATTTCTTCATCGGTGAAGAATCTGTCG
>JAFQNW010000096.1 GCA_017420875.1 Bacteroidaceae bacterium | reverse complement strand
TTGTTGAACCAGGAAGATATCTTGGATGGCAAGAAGACAGTAAGAGAAGTGTTGAAGGCTGCTGATCCTGATTTGAAGATCACAGATTTCAAGCGTTTCACTTTGCGTGCTGAATAATCAAGGATTATTGATAAGGAAAGCCGGACCTTTTTAGGTTCGGCTTTTTATTTAGTTTGCGTGTAGCCTTCGGCTTTTAGTAAATCGACAAGACGTTGCTTGAAGTCACCTTGGATGATAATCTCTGTGTCTTTTACAGAACCACCTACTCCACATTTGGTTTTGAGTAATTTACTTAATGCCTTTAAATCATTATCCGTTCCTACAAAACCTTTTACGAGAGTGACAGTTTTACCTCCTCTTCCCTTTTTCTCTATACTTACCCGTAACTTCTGCTGGTTCTTGAGTAGAGTTTCGTTAGCCTCTTCTTCTATTGTTTCGTAACTGAAATTGGGATTTGTAGAATATACAATATTTAATCGGTCTTTCCAATCGTTATTCTTCATACAATTCTTTTTTTGATGCCTAACCAAAGATACGACTTTTTTGTTTACTAATAGTGCAGGTAACAAATAAAAGTGTAAATTTGTATATTCACAGCAAAAACGTTTTAAGAATGAATGGAGGTTTGATGAAGTATTCTGACAAGGTTCCGGAACCTACCTTGCAAAGGTTGCCTTGGTATCTGTCTAATATAAAATTGATGCGAGAAAAAGGGGAGACTTATGTTTCTTCCACTCAAATCTCAAAACAGATTAATATTGATGCATCACAGGTAGCGAAAGATTTGTCGTATGTTCGGATTTCCGGACGAACTCGAGTAGGTTACGAAATTGATGCATTGATAGAGGTCCTGGAAGATTTTTTGGGCTTTACTAGGATGCATAAAGCTTTCTTGTTTGGAGTAGGAAGTCTAGGTGGAGCTTTGTTGCGAGATTCTGGATTGCATCATTTCGGTTTGGAGATAGTTGGAGCATTTGATGTGAATCCGATGTTAGTTGGAAAAGAAATCAATGGGATACCCATTTATCACTCTGATGATTTTGAACGAATAATGAAGGATATGCAGGTTAATATTGGGATATTGACCGTTCCGATTAATATTGCACAAGAAATAACGGACAAAATGGTGCATGGCGGTATTAAGGCAGTATGGAACTTTACCCCTTTCCGTATCCGTGTCCCTGAGAATATTGTAGTTCAGAACACTTCGCTATATGCTCATTTGGCTGTGATGTTTAATCGATTGACATTTAATCAAGAATAGAAGAATGAAAATTATTGCTGTAGGGATGAATTATGCTGCTCATTGTCAAGAATTGCATGCAGCAGAAGAGTTGCCAAAAGAACCTGTAATTTTTATGAAACCAGACTCGGCATTGCTGAAAGATGGCAAGCCCTTTTTTATTCCGGACTTCTCAGAACAAATAGATTATGAGACCGAATTGGTTGTACGTATTTGTAGGTTAGGTAAAAATATAGCACCTCGTTTTGCTCATCGATATTACGATGCTGTGACGGTGGGGATTGATTTTACGGCTCGTGACTTGCAGCGAAAGTTTCGCTCAGGGGGAATGCCTTGGGAACTTAGCAAAGGCTTTGATAATTCAGCGGTGATTGGTGATTTCGTGCCGGTAAATCATTTTAAAGATGTGCAGAACTTAGATTTTTATTTGAATATTGATGGGGTTAAAGTTCAGCAAGGGAATACCCGCGATATGATATTCAAAATTGATAACCTGATAGCATACATCAGTCGCTTCTATACATTGAAAATAGGTGACTTATTATACACCGGAACTCCAGTCGGGGTTGGACCTGTTAAAATCGGTCAGCATTTGGAGGGTTATTTGGAAGGAGAAAAATTATTGGACTTTAATATAAGATGAAAATACGAGTAGGATTTGGCTTTGACGTGCACCAATTGGTGCCAGGACGTGAATTATGGTTGGGCGGTATACGTTTGGAACATGAGTTGGGATTGTTAGGACATTCGGATGCCGATGTGTTGATACATGCCATTTGTGATGCATTGTTGGGAGCGGCAAATATGCGTGATATTGGCTATCATTTCCCAGACAATGCGGGTGAGTATAAAAACGTGGACAGCAAAATTCTATTGGCTAAAACGGTTGGCTTAATTGCTACAAAAGGTTATCGGGTAGGAAATGTGGATGCAACCGTATGTGCCGAGCGTCCTAAATTGAAAAAACATATTCCACAAATGCAGACAGTGTTGGCTGAATTAATGCAGGTTGATGTGGATGATGTTTCCATTAAGGCTACTACTACCGAGAAGCTTGGTTTTACTGGTCGCGAAGAAGGAATTTCAGCGTATGCTACAGTGTTGATAGAGAAAATGTAATACATTCTTGTCATTCTTCGTTGCTATGCTCCTCTGAATGACAAAAGAAGAGGAAACTCTTTTGTTTATAGTATCAAACCCAAACTTAACAACAGTCCGAACAAGGTTATGTTTCGGGCTGTTTTGCCTAATACAATGTTCAGTTGCTTACCTTGCTTGATACGAACCATTTGTCGCCATGTTGTGAAATGAAAAGCTAGGAAAAGGAGCGGCATTAAGGCTGCTCCCAGGTGATTGCTGAATGCATAAAGGAAGCATAGGCATGTAGCTAAGATGCCTAAAGCCAGATACCCCCATCGGCCAACGGGCTCGCCGAATCGAACGACTATTGTTCGCTTGCCACTCAGTTTGTCTTGTTCACGGTCACGATAATTGTTGAGCATTAACAGCATGTCCGATACAAGTCCACAAGCTGCACAACCAATGGTTACCTCCCAAGTCCAGTCGTGTGCCATGGTATAGTAAGTGCATCCTACAGGGACGAATCCGAAGAAGACAATGACCAATACATCCCCCCAACCATGATAGGCCAGCGGATAAGGTCCGGCAGTATATAAAAAAGCGAAGAGCACACATAGCAGCCCTACAGGAATCATCTCTAATCCGCAATACTTTAATAATAGGAGTCCCCAAAAGCAAGATAATAAGGTAGTCCATAACAACCCTTTTTTCATGGCCTTTAAAGTAATCCATCCCTGAGCACAGGCTCGCTCTGGTCCAAGTCTGTCTTCACGGTCACTACCTTTCAGATAATCGTAATAATCGTTGATGAAATTGGCGTCTATCTGCATGCTGAATGCAAATAGGAAACAGAGTAGGGCGGGTATCCATTGAAAGGTTCCATCTGATATAGCCAATGCACATCCTATCAGGACAGGAGTAGCAGCAGCAGCTAGTGTCTTTGGACGGGCTGCCAATATCCAAGCCTTAAAAGAGTTGGTTTGTATGTTTTCCATGGTAGGTCTTTTTTGCAAAGATAGCACTTCCTTTCATTATAAAAAGGTGCTGGCTCCTAAAATGTTGCTTTGATTAGTGACATTACGTGCCGTGTTCAGTGCTCCGTCGGGAGAATAGAATAACTGATATTGGACGGATGTGTTGTCTTCGCCTATCAGGATGACAATTTGTGCCTCTCTATCAGGAAACGCTACGTACGTGACATCGAGAACGTTGTCTGTAGCGTAAGGACCCATTGTGAAATTGTGATAGACGGCTTCAGGAACTTCATCCATCACTTGCCAGTCGGTTTGTTTCATCATCCAATGTCCCTTGATGTCAAACCAAACTTTCGTGTCGTAACCATCGTGTTGGAAACTTGCCACGTAATAGCCTTGGTCGGTTGTCCAGCCTACAGCTTCAATGTTTGGGTAGAGACTTTTTAAAGAGTCCTGTACCAAAGCAGGGGCGTATCCTGCTGATACGTGTAGGCATGCTTGAAGCATCCCGAAAAGAATGAGAAGTTTGAAGTTGTTCATGAAATAAAGCATTAAAGGTTGTAGGGCTATAACAAAAATGTGTCGCGTTTGGTTGAATTCTCTGTAGGATGCAGAAGTAAAAGTTAATCATAACTTATGATTGGCCAATCATAAGTTGTGATTCGGTAATCAAAACTTTTGTTTCTGTAATCAGAAGTTATGATTAACTTTTTAGTGAAGAAGGGAATAAAAAAATAAGAGGATGTGCAGAAGAACACATCCTCTTATCGAGTATTTCAGTAATAGGACTTTGATTAGTAAGTAATAACCGGTTCCAATTCCTTAGCTTGAGCAATCATCTTTTCCAATTCGCTCAAAGAAGGTACGCGGTTGCACAAATTCTTTTCTGCATTTACTTCAGTAACCTTAGCGTGAAGGTTTGCAGGAACACGATGACGGAATTCCTTTACAGTATCTACACCCGAAGCTTCCAGCAATTCAGCGAATTGTCCGGCGATGCCATTAATGCGGAAGAGGTCGGCATGGTTGGTCCATTTCAAAATCAGCTTTTCACTGATGCCTGTTGCCTCAGCCAATTCGGCACGGCCTTTCTTTGCAGCACACTTTTCCAATAAATCTTCTGTGGTCTTCACACCGGCAGCTTGCAACTTTTCAGCATATACTGCACCGATACCTTCGATTTGTTCAATTTTGTATCCCATGATGTTTCTTTTATAGGTTAATATTTTTTGCTAAAATAGTTCTTTTCTTGAAAAAATGCAAGATAGTAAATGTTTTTTCTGAATTTGATGTTATTTCAATGGCTAATCATGCAAGTTCCCCTCTTCTTGCTTAGAAGGTAGCTCGCTGATTTTCTGCCAAACTTTAGGGTGAAGGAAATAGCGTACGTCCTTGCCTTGCTTCAAACTTTCGCGGATGAAAGTAGAACTGACCTCCAGCATCGGAGTGTTTACCAATTGTACCCGAGGGGGGAGGGTACTTTCGTCTATCTCGAAGCCTGGGCGTGGATAAACCATCAACCGGTGATGCTTCATGATGATGTTTGCATCTTTCCAGCGTGGGAAGGAAAGCCAATTGTCGGCACCGATGATGAGGATAAACTCTCTGTCGGGATAAGTTTCACGAAGCTTCTGTAACGTGTTGACCATGTATGACGGGCGAGGCAAGTGAAACTCGAAATCCGAAGCTTGGAACTTGGGATAGTCTTCGACTGCAAGTTGTACGAGCTTCAAGCGTAGGTCGTCATTCCATAGGTCAGAAGAATTGGCCTTGAACGGGTTTTGTGGGGATACCATGAACCAAAGTTCGTCCAGCTCGCCATATTCGCAAAGATAGTTGGCGAGAGCCAGATGCCCGATGTGGATGGGGTTGTACGACCCACCGAAGATTCCTGTCCGTATCATGCTTTCTTTTGCCAACTTTTATAACAGAAATATTGAATGCCCCCACAAAATGCTGCACATGGTGCCAACAACCATAGTCTCATGGCGATAGATATTACAAAGATGATGATGCACAACGCAGCAATCACTAAGCTTACATGCATCATAATGCGGGCTTGTTTCTTTTCTTTGGGTAAACTCATGGTCTAATCGTTTAAATATTTATTTCTCCAGCTGGCATAATATCGGCTTGCCCACCCGCCGATAAGTACTGCTGCAAAGGCCCACCGAAGGGTATGCATGGTGATAGCTGTTACCATTGCAATGAAACAAAGGATGCATATCCCGAGGAATAGGTACATCATTCGTTTGGCATGTTTCTGCTCGTCGGTAGGGTTCATTCGTTTAAGAATTTTTGTAATACGTCCAAGGTGTCTGCCTTTGCTTTTTCCAAATCGTCATTGATAACCACTTTGTCGAACTTATCGGCAAAGCCTAATTCGAATTCAGCCTTTGCAATGCGACTTTCGATGACTTCGGGCGTATCTGTTCCTCTGCCTGTCAATCGTTTACGAAGTTCCTCGATACTTGGTGGCTGAATGAATATGGATAGGGCACGTTCGCCGTAATATTTCTTGATGTTGCATCCGCCTACTACGTCTACGTCGAACACGACATTGTATCCTTCTGCCAATTGTTTCTCGATGGGGGCTTTTAGGGTGCCGTAGAAACGGTTTTCGTATACTTCTTCGTATTCAAGAAATTCATCGTTGGCAATGCGTTGCTTGAACTCTTCGGGTGAGAGGAAGTAGTATTCCACTCCGTGTTGTTCGGTGCCTCGTGGGGCACGACTGGTTGCGGAGATGGAGAAAGCGAGGTTCAGGTTTTGTGTCAACAAATAGTTGATGATAGTCGACTTTCCCGAGCCTGATGGGGCGGAGAATATGATGAGTTTTCCTTTCATTATATGATAGATATAAGTTTGTGTCTCCAGATCCTTCGCGTGGCTCAGGATGAGACGAGTAAATTACATTACGTTCAATACCTGTTCTTTGATTTGTTCGAGCTCGTCCTTCATGCGTACCACGATGTTTTGCATTTCGGCATGGTTCGATTTGCTTCCGGTGGTGTTGATTTCGCGTCCCATTTCTTGGGCGATGAAGCCTAGCTTCTTGCCTTGTCCATGTCCGGAGGCCATTGTTTCGCGGAAGTAGTTCAAGTGGTTGGCCAGACGTTGCTTTTCTTCGTTGATGTCGAGCTTCTCAATATAGAAAATCAGTTCTTGTTCTAGACGATTTTTGTCGTAATCTACACTCAGCGTTTTTTCGAGGGCAGCCGTGATGCGTTCGCGAATCTTGACGACGCGTTCTGCTTCATAGGGCAAAATTTCCTGCATTAGTGCTTCGATGTTGCTCAACTTTTCTTCGAACTTCTTGGCCAAGGCTTCGCCTTCTTGCTTGCGGAAGCAGATGAGCTGTTCGATGGCTTCGTTGATGGCTTGGCGAGCTGTTGCCCATTCCTCGTCGCTCAGTTCCTGGATGTCGACCTTGGTCAGTACATCGGGCATGCGGAGCAGGGTGGTAAACAAATCGATTGGCATCGGTATTTGTGTAGTTTCCGTAATGGCCTTGATTTGTTCGTAGTAGTTGTTCATCAATGCGGCATTGATGGGAGTTGCTGTTTCGGAAGCATCTTTTTCTACCCAAAGGCTGAAATCTACTTTGCCTCGTTCGAGTGATTGTGAAATGAGGTTTCGGATTTCCATTTCCTTTTCACGGTATATGGGGGCGATGCGTACCGACAAGTCCATCGCTTTACTATTTAATGACTTGATTTCTACATTGATTTTCTTTTCTCCGAATATAATGGTAGCCTTACCATATCCGGTCATTGATTGTATCATATCCTTAAAAGTTTTTTGCAAAAATAATACTTTTGTAGTTAATAGGGAAATAAAGATGCAGGCCTTTTAAAAAAATGCCTTCGCGTTTGAAAAAAACGTGAAGGCGTTTAAGATAAAACCCTTTGGCGTTTGATGCGAAATGCCAAAGGGTTTTGAAAAGAGGTTTATCGGAAATGGTAGATGATGACGACGGGATTGTCCAACTCATCAATATTCAAAGCTGCAGGAGCATTCTTCAGATAGCCTTTGTCCTTTAGCTTGGCAATCGTTTCCGCATTGATTACTTGCATGCTTGTTTTGTCGTTGACGACATAGCTGGGGCAGAAAGGAATTCCGTTATCTAAATCGTTCGGGATTCCTATGACTTGACCATCGCTGAATCCTTTGGATACTTCCATGAAATCTTGCGGGATAGATTGTGAAAGGAACTCTCCGCTTTGTTTGTCCAATCGTTGGAAGTATAATTTGTCCGGGTTTCCTTTCATGATAGCTCGGAAATAGAAAAAACGCGATGTCTCGAAGAATGAAAACAATTGGATGGTCGATTCCTTCTCGGCTTTATTGGTTTGCATGTCTCTGGCATCTGCTATTAAGGTGTAATATTCCGTCCCGTTTTCCCGATTGTAGACACAGATAGGTCGAATCCCCGATGTCGTTGCTCTGAAAAGCGTATCGCACGATGGGGTAAAGGCTACGACGGATTGTTCGAATGGGTTTGCATGAATTTCTCTCATGCAAACAAAATCTTCAGGGACGGATGCAGGGAATACCGATTGGGTCTCATAAAGTTGTCCTTCTTTATCTTGCAATGCGAGGAGCCAGGGTGAAGCTTGCTTGGGCACGAAGTCCATACCGGTCAAAACCCACATTCCGTTGTCTAAAGGGTAACGATGCCCGATAGATTCTTTAAAGGTAGTATCTGTCCGGAGGTATGTACCGTCATAAGCATAAACTAAAGTAGGTTGGTATCTCCGGTTGAGAAAAATCTCTTTGGAGGAGTGATTTAGCGAAAGGGCGTGAATGGAATAAGGGGCATATTCGCCGGGACCTTCTCCTACATGTCCGATTTGTCGGATGAACTTCCCGCGTCTGTTGAATTGGAATATTTCACTCGTCTTGCCATTTAATAAGAAGATGTAATCATCGTCGGCAATCAATGATATGATGTTGCTGATGAGGCAGGAGTCTGTCGTTTCCAATGGAATGTATTCGATGGCTTTGACATCGTCCTTCATGGAAAAGAGTGATTCCGTTTGGATGGCCTTGCGTACGTCGGCAATTAAAATCTTATTTGTATCCGATGCTTGTTCAAACGAGCATGCACAAATAAACATGCTCAAGGCTAGAATGCTCCAATTTCTTCTCATATTAGTGGGGTGTTAATGTTGTCTGTTCAGTGACTTCAACTGATTTGCAAAATCATCTTTGTTGCCTTGTTCTAATCCCATCTTTCGGCAAATCCGATAGACCGATCGGTCAACGGAACGGGTTTGTATCTTTAATAAATCGGCCATTTCATCGAAAGAATAGCCGATGGCGTGTAGGTAACAGATGTCTTTTTCTCCATAGCTTAAAGAGGGATATTGTAAAGATAGACGCTCAGCAAATTGGTCTCTTGAGATGTTTAACCAATGTGCCAGTTTGATACGGTCTTCGGCCGGATGGTAGTTAGCTCCTTTCCGAGAAACAAGATGAAGATAAAGTTGTACGGCTTCGGCTGTTTCAGAAGAGAGTGTAAACTTTTTGGCACGGAAGGTGACTTCTAATTGATGTATGCGAATGTCTTTTTCTCTTTTCTCATTTTCCAGAAAATGAATCTGTTTTTGTAGACTTTGTGTTTCTCCCTCACTTTCTTCCATTTGTTCTTGAAGCATCTCTATTTGAGTTTGCAAACTATATGACTGCTTTTTGTATGTATACAGTAATTCTTCTTTTTGTTTACGATGGTATTTCCATATTCCCCAAATCAGAATGCTTAGTGAACAGATGGCACTCAATGTTGTTAAAAGGGCAATAATCCATTGTTGCCGAAATCTTTCGTTTTCCGACAGAAGAGAGGCGTAATCGTATTGTTTTTCTATTTCAAGTAATTCGGCTCTCGCTGAAGAGGAATATAGCATTTCTAATTCTCGGGTATATTGTTGTAGCATTTTGTAGGCTTCGCCTGCATGCCCACTTGCCTGAAGTTGAAGATAAATACTTTTATAGACGGATGCCTTGAAGCTAGTGGACGAACTTTTCAAAGCTTCGGCATATAGGCTATCTGCTTTTGAATATTCCCTCAATCTTGAGTATGTTTCAGCTTGTTCAGCATACAATCTACAAAGGTGCTCGAATTTAGCCGTGTGCTTGATGGCTTCTTGTATGAAAGAGTCGGCTTTTATCCATTCTCTTTCATCCTTGCATCTTAGAATTTCTTGTAACTCGATTGTCTCTTGCGATGTAAAATCCATTCTTTCTATTAATCGAAGGAGAGATTCTGCATATTGTTTTATCAATACTGTCTGATAAGTATCTCCTTTATACCATGTTAGTTCTCTAGGTGGGAAGTGTTTGGTCATGGTATGCCAAAGGGGGACAGACAATTTCAAATCAATTGCTTTCCGAAAGTAATCCATGGCAATTTCATAATGTGCATGCTTGGCATTTAGTTTGCCAATGGCGGTATAAATTAGGAAATGTAGTTTCCGATTGTTGGATGTTTGTGCCATCTGCTCTGCCTTTTTGTAATAGAGCAAGGCTTGTGTGTCCTTGTTGGAATATTCCGATTCGTATCCTTGTTGGAGATAGGACGTTGCTTCCACTTCTTGGTTTTTCTGTAGACAAGAAGAAAAAACGATAAGTGTCAATATGTATAGAAATGTCTTTTTCATAGTGCAAATATAGTGAACGGTGCAAATAGCATTGAAAAGAAATGGTTGTTTTTTTGAGACAACAAAAATGCCTGGTATTCAAATGCTTTTAAAGAAATAGGAGGTTGTTTTGCGACAAATGGCTTTATTCTTTTTTAAGTAAAAGGAACGATTGATTATTGGTGATTGTTATAAAATCTATATAATAAGGTGGAAAACGGATTTATTTGTTATCTTTGTAGCTTAATTTAAGAAAGAAGAAAAAAGAATGTCTTGTATTTTACATATAGAAACCTCAACCGAAGCTTGTTCAGTAGCTGTTAGCGAAGATGGTTGGAATGAGTTTAAGGTGTCCGACTTGCAGGGACCTCAACATGCTGTCCAATTAGGAGTGTTTGTTGATGAGGCCTTGTCGTTTGTAGATAGCCATGGGATGGTGCTCGATGCCGTAGCGGTAAGTTGTGGCCCAGGCTCTTACACCGGCTTGCGTATAGGCGTGTCGATGGCCAAAGGTATTTGCTATGGTCGGAATCTGCCTTTGATTGCTATTCCTACCTTGGAAGTGATGTGTGTGCCTGTACTTTTGCAACAAGAATTGCCCGAGGATGCTCTGCTTTGTCCCATGATTGATGCCCGTCGGATGGAGGTCTATGCTGCCATATATGATCGTGCCTTGAATGTGAAGCGTGAAATCTCGGCCGATATCATTGATGAAAACTCCTATCTCGAGTTTCTTGAAAAACAACCGGTGTATTTCTTTGGTAATGGCTCTGCTAAGTGTCGTGAAAAGATTACGCATCCCAATGCCCATTTCATCGACAACATTTATCCGTTGGCCAAATGGATGTTCCCTTTGGCGGAAAAAGCCAAGGCGAAGCAAGACTTTAAGGATGTGGCCTATTTCGAACCTTTCTACTTGAAGGAATTCGTGGCTTCAAAACCCAAAAAACTTATTTGATTGATATGGAATATAATACCCAGCGAAAGAAAATGGAGCTTCCCGAATATGGTCGAAGCGTACAGAATATGGTTGACCATGCGTTGACAATCGAAGATAGAGAAGAACGTCAGCGTTGTGCCAATACCATCGTAAACATTATGGGAGGCATGTTCCCTCATTTGCGTGATGTGCCCGATTTCAAGCATAAACTTTGGGATCATCTGGCCATCATGGCCGATTTCAAGTTGGATATCGACTATCCTTTTGAAATCGTGAAGAGGGAAGAACTGGTGATGAAACCGGAAAACATAGAATATCCTAATGGCGACATCCGATATCGTCATTACGGACGTTTTCTGGAAGGGATGGTCAAGAAGGCAGCTCAGATTGAAGACGAGACAGAAAGAAAGCAATTGATTCGAATGTTGGCTGTGCAGATGAAGAAAAGCCTCAACAATTGGAATAAGGAAGGGATAGAAGACCAAAAGATTGTCGATGATCTTCGTGAATACTCCAACGGACTTATTGACTTGCAAGTGGAAGACTTGGAACTGGGTAGCCAACGTTATCATAATAACAACAACCAACGTAAGCAGAACTTCCAACGTAAGCCACAAAATAACCAACGTAGGAAACAACAACATTAATTCGATAAAACAATGGCTTCATTTGTAATAGAAGGCGGACATAAATTGCATGGAGAAATTACTCCTCAGGGTGCCAAGAACGAAGTGTTGCAAATTCTTTGTGCCACCTTGTTGACTTCGGAAGAGGTTATCGTGAACAACATTCCCGATATTCTGGACGTGAACAATCTGATTCAGTTGCTTCGTGAAATGGGAGTCAAAGTGTCTAAACTTGGTGAATCGACCTATTCATTCAAGGCGGACGAGGTGGATTTGAACTATTTACAAAGTGATGAATTCTTGAAAAAATGTTCAAGTCTTCGTGGCTCAGTCATGCTGGTAGGCCCAATGGTAGCTCGTTTTGGTCAGGCAATGATTTCAAAACCGGGAGGTGACAAGATTGGTCGCCGTCGTCTGGATACACACTTCATCGGTATTCAAAAATTGGGAGCCGACTTTAAGTATGATGCCGAACGTGGCGTTTATCGAATCACCGCCAATGGTTTGAAAGGAACCTATATGCTTCTGGATGAAGCCTCGGTAACAGGTACGGCAAACATTGTGATGACTGCTGTCCTTGCAAAGGGAAAAACAACCATCTATAATGCTGCTTGTGAACCTTATCTGCAACAACTTTGTAAAATGTTGAATGCCATGGGAGCTCGCATCTCGGGCATTGCTTCTAATTTGCTCACCATTGAAGGAGTGGAATCATTGGGAGGTTGTACACACACCGTATTACCTGATATGATTGAAGTGGGAAGCTTCATTGGTATGGCCGCAATGACAGGAAGCGAGATAACCATCAAGAACGTATCGTTCGAGAACCTCGGCATTATCCCCGATGCATTCCGTCGTCTTGGCATCAAGATGGAACAACGGGGTGATGATCTCTATATTCCTGAACAGGAACATTACCAGATAGAATCATTCATGGATGGCTCCATCATGACTATTGCCGATGCTCCATGGCCAGGCTTGACGCCCGACTTGTTGAGTGTGATTCTTGTGGTGGCAACTCAGGCTAAGGGTAGCGTCCTTATCCATCAGAAAATGTTCGAAAGCCGTTTGTTCTTCGTTGACAAGCTAATTGATATGGGAGCCCAAATCATTCTTTGTGATCCTCATCGTGCCGTAGTGATTGGTCACGACCACAATTTCCATTTGCGTGGTGGTAACATGGTTTCGCCCGATATCCGTGCCGGTATTGCCATGTTGATTGCTGCGATGAGTGCAGAAGGGTGTAGCCGTATTCATAATATTGAGCAGATAGACCGTGGTTACCAGAATATCGAGCAGCGTTTGAATGCATTAGGAGCAAGAATAACCAGAATCTGAGTATGATTAAAAAAGACGAAGTTTTTAAGATAGGTGTGTTCAACAAACCCCATGGAGTAAAGGGAGAGTTGTCTTTCACTTTCACAGACGATATTTTCGATCGTGTGGAATGTGACTATCTGATTTGTTTGTTGGATGGAATCCTGGTGCCTTTCTTCATCGAAGAATATCGTTTCCGTTCAGACACGACTGCTTTGGTAAAGCTTGAAAGAGTAGATACGGCCGAGCAGGCACGCAAGTTCACCAATGTGGAAGTTTATTTCCCGCAAAAGTTTGTAGAAGAAGACGATTCTGATGATATACCTACATGGGGCTATTTCGTTGGCTTCCATGTGACAGATGTCAAACATGGCGAGTTGGGTGAAATTGTTGCTGTGGATGATAGTACGATGAATGTGCTTTTCTCCATCGAAACAGTTGATGGAGACGAAATCCTATTGCCGGCTCACGAAGAGTTTATGGTCAAATTGGAAAAGAAGAAAAGAAGGCTGATTGTGGAAATCCCCGAAGGCCTGTTGTAATCCTTATATATATAAAGGTATGAAGAATAAACGGAAAGCATTTTGGAAGAACTTTAAGTTCAAGTACAAACTGACCATCACCAACGAAAATACGTTGGAAGAAATTGTAGGCATTCATGTATCCAAACTGAATGGCTTGTCAGTATTGCTTTCTGCTATAACGGTAATTTTCTTGATTGCCTCTTTAATTATTGCCTTCACGCCATTACGAAATTATCTGCCCGGTTACATGAATAGTGACGTACGCGAGCAAGTGGTACTCAATGCCTTAAGAGCCGATTCCATTCAGCAGATGTTGGAACGTCAGCGGATGTATGTCATGAACATTCAGGATATTATCAGCGGAACAGTTAAAGTGGATAGTGTACATTCGATTGATTCGCTGACTGTACTCCGTTCGGAAGAACTGATGGAGCGAACTCAGGCCGAGGATGAGTTTCGTAAACAATACGAAGAGAAAGAACGGTATAATTTGACCACAATAGATAATGCACAAGCAATAACAGGCCTGATATTTTTCCGCCCTACCCGCGGGATGATTTCCTCAGCTTTCGATGCCAATAAAAAGCATTTTGGAATTGATATTGCTGCAAATCCCAACGAAAATGTGTTGGCTACATTGGATGGTACCGTCATTATGGCTACTTATACAGCTGAGATGGGGTATGTTATTCAAGTGCAGCATAGCCAGAATTTAGTTTCTGTCTATAAACATTGTGGCTCGTTACTGAAGAAAGAAGGTGATATTGTAAAAGCTGGCGAAGCTATAGCCTTAGTGGGAAATACGGGTGAGAAAACGACCGGTCCCCATTTGCATTTTGAAATATGGAATAGAGGGCGTGCACTCGACCCAGCCAAATATATAGTGTTTTAAGACCATGAAAAAGAAACAAATAGCAATATTGGGCTCTACAGGTTCTATTGGGACACAAGCCTTGCAGGTTATTGAAGAGCATCCCGACTTGTATGAAGCATATGCCTTGACCGCAAACAATCAAGTAGAACTTTTGGCCGAACAGGCACGTAAGTTTATGCCGGCAGCTGTTGTTATAGCTAATGAAGCCAAATATTTACAGTTGAAGGAGATGTTGGCTGACTTACCCATTCAGGTATATGCAGGTTCTGATGCCCTTTGCGAAATCGTTGAGGCAAAACCGATTGATGTTGTGCTGGCTTCGATGGTGGGTTATGCAGGCTTACGCCCCACAATGAATGCGATTAAAGCAGGTAAGGCAATCGCCTTGGCCAATAAAGAAACGCTTGTTGTGGCAGGTGAATTGATTAATGCTTTGGCCCAACAATATCATACCCCGATTCTACCTGTAGACTCAGAACACTCGGCCATCTTCCAATGTTTGGAACCGAATAATGAATTGGAAAAAGTAATTTTGACTGCTTCGGGTGGCCCGTTCCGTAAGTTTTCGATGGAAGATTTGCAGCATGTCACTAAAGAACAGGCACTGAAACATCCTAACTGGGATATGGGTGCGAAGATTACCATCGATTCTGCCACTATGATGAACAAGGGTTTTGAGGTGATTGAAGCCAAATGGCTCTTTGGAGTACGCCCCGACCAAATAGAAGTGGTGGTACATCCGCAATCGGTCATCCACTCAATGGTGCAATACGAAGATGGAGCCGTGAAGGCACAGTTGGGTATGCCGGATATGCGTCTTCCTATTCAATATGCATTTTCTTATCCTCAACGAATCAAGGCATCATTTGACAGACTTGACTTCTCGAAGATGACCGAGTTGACATTTGAACAACCTGATACCAATCGTTTCCGTTGTCTGGCTTTGGCATACGAAGCATTGAATAGAGGAGGCAATATGGCTTGTATTGTCAATGCCGCCAATGAAGTGGTGGTATCTGCTTTCTTGCACGACCGTATCTCGTTCCTTAGAATGAGTGAGGTGATTGAAAAAGCGATGGAAAAGGTTACGTTCATTCAAACACCGACTTATGAAGATTATGTTGCGACGGATGCTGAGGCCCGTCGGGTAGCAGAAAACCTGATTTGAAAATAATAACTAAATTGATTAACTATAAATGGAGACATTTTTGATTCGTGCCCTTCAGCTGATGATGAGTTTGTCGTTGTTGGTGATTATTCACGAAGGAGGGCATTTCTTGTTTGCGAGACTATTTAAGGTACGTGTGACCAAGTTCTACTTGTTCTTCGACCCTTGGTTTTCGCTTTTTAAATTCAAACCGAAGAATAGCGAAACTGAATATGGCGTGGGTTGGTTGCCTTTGGGTGGTTATGTCCAGATAGCGGGCATGGTGGATGAAACACAATCTACAGAAGACTTGAATCATCCGGTTGAACCTTGGGAGTTCCGTGCAAAGCCGGCATGGCAGCGTTTGCTTATCATGGTCGGTGGGGTGATGATGAACTTCTTGTTAGCCTTGTTTATCTATTCAATGATCCTTTTCAAATGGGGTGATTCGTATGTGTCATTGCAGGACATGACCCATGGTATGGAATTCAACGAACATGCGGAAGAGATTGGCTTCCGTGATGGTGATATCTTGTTGAGTGCCGACGATAAGCCATTGGAGCGTTTTAATGTAGATATGCTTCGAGCCATTACGGAAGCTCGTGTTGTTAAAGTAATGCGTGAAGGCAAAGAAGTCGAAGTGTATATGCCGGAAGTGAGCTTGTTGGATATCGCAAAGGATAACCCTGCTTTTGTGGAACCTCTGATTCCAAGTGTAGTCGATTCAGTGGCTCCAGGTCGTCCGTTTGCGGAACTGGGGATTCAACAAGGTGATACCTTGTTGGCGGTTAATGGCAAGGTATTGAGTTCCTATAATTGTTTCATAAGTAAATTGGCTGAACTTCGGATGGAAGCAGAAGCAGAAGGAAAGAAGAAAGCTGATTTTTCGTTGGTGTATTCTAGAGCGGGCGTGCATGATACCATAACTGTACAGACGGATACCTTATTCATGGTAGGGGCTACTTCTAGAGCATTGGCAGATTATAAGGTGACCAATTTGACTTATGGTTTCTTTGAATCTTTCCCTGCCGGTATTGCTTTAGGTGTGAATACATTGAAAGGTTATGTGAATGATATGAAATATGTATTCACGAAGGAAGGTGCGAAGAGCGTGGGTGGTTTCGGTACGATTGGTAGCATTTTCCCATCGGAATGGGATTGGCATCGTTTCTGGGAAATGACCGCATTCCTTTCCATCATTTTGGCGTTCATGAATATTTTGCCTATTCCTGCTCTTGATGGTGGACATGTACTTTTCTTATTGTATGAAATTATCGCTCGCCGGAAACCTAGTGACAAGTTTATGGAATATGCTCAGATGACGGGTATGATTCTTTTATTTGGATTGTTGATTTGGGCTAACTTCAATGATGTGTTGAGGTTCTTGTTTTGATAAAAGAAGAAAGTGGATGAGTACTCTGACTCATCCACTTTCTTTTATGCTTTTGGTGTCAAGCCCATTTTTGCAGCTTTGTCCATCATAAATGCAAATGCCGCATCATGTTCATTGGGTATCAGCCCATCCAGGATGGCATCTTTAATGGCACTTTTCAAACTACCCACTTCCCGACAGGGCTCCAATCCGAAAACTTTCATGATTTCTGCACCATCTACTGGAGGTTGGAAATTGCGGATACGATCTTTTTCTTCCAGGTCTTTTAGTTTTTGACGTACCAACTTAAAATTGTCGAGAAAGCGTTGTTTCTTGACTTCGTTCTTCGAGGTGATATCTGCTTCGCAAAGGAGCATCAAATCATCAATGTCATCACCTGCCTCGAAAAGCAGACGGCGTATGGCTGAGTCGGTTACTTCTTCATCGGCAATCACAATGGGACGCATGTGCAGACCTACCAGTTTCTGGATGTATTTCATCTTCTCGTTCATGGGTAGTTTCATCTTTCGGAAGATGTCTGGTATCATTTTTTCGCCTACGTAATTGTGGTTGTGGAAGGTCCAGCCTGCCTTCGGTTCCCAGCGTTTGGTGCGTGGCTTGCCGATGTCGTGCAATAAGGTTGCCCATCGTAACCAAAGGTTGTCTGTATGTTGGGCAATGTTGTCTACTACTTCCAATGTGTGATAGAAGTTGTCTTTGTGTGCACGACCATTCTTGGTTTCGATACCTTGAAGGGCTGCCAATTCGGGGAATATCAGCTGGAGAAGGCCGCAACGATCCAACTCGACAAATCCTTTGGAGGGGATGGGCGAGAGGAGTATTTTGTTTAATTCATCGGCAATTCTTTCGCGGGAGATGATTTCGATACGTTCTTTATTTCGTTCTAATGCATAAAAGGTCTCGTCTTCGATGTAGAAGTTCAGTTGGGTAGCAAAGCGAATGCATCTCATCATGCGGAGTGGGTCATCACTGAAGGTGATGTCCGGGTCAAGCGGTGTACGGATGGTACGTTCCTTCAAATCGTCCAACCCTCCGAATGGATCCACCAACTCGCCAAAGCGTGCCTTGTTCAGGCATACGGCCATGGCGTTGATGGTAAAGTCACGTCGGTTTTGGTCATCTTCTAGCGTGCCGTTCTCCACAACGGGCTTACGGCTATCGTGGCTGTATGATTCTTTTCGTGCTCCAACAAATTCTACTTCTGTATCTCGAAACTTGACTTGTGCTGTACCGAAATTGCGAAAAACCGATACATGTGCACCCTTTCCCAATTTCTTGCCGAAAGCTTGAGCGATTTCGATGCCACTTCCTACCACCACCACGTCAATGTCCTTCGAAGGGCGGTTAAGGAATATATCGCGGACATATCCTCCTACCACGTAGCATTCTAATGCTAGCTCGTCGGCGGTTTCAGATATGAGCTGGAAAATCTTGTCTTTAAAATGCTCTTTTAGTTCCATTTTTGTTGTATTGAATTGCAAAAGTACGATTTTTTGTCTAGGAAAGAGCTAAATCAGCCAATTTAATTGTATTTTTGTCGGTGCAATCAATGTTTAAGTATATGAAAAAGACAACATTATTAGCCCTGATGGCCGTGGTGATATTGACAGCTTGCGGTGATGGCGGAGAAAAGCAGGCTCAGATTCGTTTGCAGAAGGCGGAAGCAGCTTTGCAACAAGAAAATTTCAGTGAGGCGAAATTGCAGATAGATAGTATCAAAATTCTTTATCCGAAGGCTTTTGAGGCTCGCAAACAAGGTATCAAATTGATGCAACAAGTGGATTTGAAGGAGCAACGCAAGACTTTGGTTTACCTTGATAGCATGATGTCGGTCAAGCAATCACAACTGGATTCCATCAAAGGCCGTTTTGTGCTCGAAAAGGATACGGCTTATCAGGAAATAGGCAATTATTTTTATCCTACCCAGGTCGTTGAAAAGAGCCTTGGACGCTCTTTCTTGCGTGGCCAGGTGAACGAGCTGGGTGAGATGTCGCTCACCTCCATTTATTGTGCAGGTGGAGCCTTGCATCATACAGCCGTGAAGGTTAGTGTGGGCGATACGTTTGCCGAGACTCCTGCATCGAAGGATAGTTATGAAACGACCGATTTGGGTCGCGTTATCGAGAAGGCTGATTATAAGATTGGCGAAGACGGAGGCGTTACCAATTTTATTGTAGCCAATCAGGACAAGAATATCCAATTGCAATTTATTGGCGATAAGACCTATCGAACTGCGATGCAAAAGAACGACCGCATAGCGATTGTCGAATTGACCGGATTGGCTCGCATTCTTTCGGCGATGGAAGAAATCAGAAAGCAACAGAAAGAAGCCAATTTGAAGATTCAGTTCGTGACTCGCAAAATCGAGGAAGCAGCCGAACAAGCTACAACCGAATGACGTTTTTTTAAAACGTGAAGACATTTAAAGCAAAACGTGCTGACGTTTTTAAAAAACGCCAGCACGTTTTGTTATTTTGCCAAGGGAAAATTAGAGTCGTTTCAAAGCCAACTTGATGACTTTCTCTACGGTCAATCCCGGTTCTTCCTTGAGAATGGTTGTTACCACCTTTTGTGAAGGTGCTTGTGCGAAACCCAACATTGTGAGGGCCGCAACGGCCTCTTCGTGCACTTCCGAGTGCGAAACCGGTAGGCTAGCAGCACTTCCGGCTACCGTTTCCATGCCCGTAGCTGCAATCTTGTCCTTTAAATCCACGATGATGCGTTGGGCTGTTTTCAGGCCTATGCCCTTCACGCCCTTCAATAGTTTTTCGTTCCCCGAACTGATGACATTGCACAATTCGGTAGGAGAGAGGGCCGAAAGAATCATTCGTGCCGTATTTCCTCCAATACCCGATACGGAAATCAGCAGCAGAAACAATTCGCGTTCCTGTTTGGTCGAGAATCCAAACAACACGTGGGCATCCTCGCGGATGGCTTCGTGGATATAAAGTTTGATGCTTTGTTTGCCTTGAATGGCAGAATACGTGTTGAGTGAAATGTTGATGCCATACCCTACACCGTTGCAATCGATGACGGCAAGAGCCGGGGTCACTTCAACAAGTTCGCCTCTGATATATTCAATCATGATTATTTCTTTGTTTATGGTTATTCATCTGCAAAATTAGAAATATTTGCATAACATCTGTTCATGTATAAAACAAATTGTTTATTTTTGTGTCCAATAGAAAGAAATAGGTCATTAAATTTAAAACAAGATGAAGAAAATTAGAGCAGCCGTCGTTGGTTACGGTAATATAGGTAAATCGGTTGTTGAAGCCCTTCAAGTGGCTCCGGATTTTGAAATTGCAGGGATTGTCCGTCGCAATGGTGCAGAGAATAAGCCGGCAGAGTTAGCCGCATACGAAGTGGTGAAGGACATTACGGAGTTGACAGATGTGGATGTTGCCATCGTGTCCAGCCCTACCCGCATGGTTGAAGAACAAGCCAAGAAGATTTTGGCCATGGGAATCAATACGGTCGATAGTTTTGATATACATACCCAAATCACCTCATTGCGTCGCTCGTTGGGCGAAGTGGCCAAGGCCAACAATTCAGTTGCCATCATTTCGGCAGGATGGGATCCGGGTAGCGACTCAGTTGTTCGTACTTTGCTGGAAGGCATCGCACCGAAAGGCATCACTTATACCAACTTTGGCCCGGGCCGTAGCATGGGACATTCCGTAGCAGTGCGTGCGATAGCTGGTGTGAAAGATGCTTTATCGATGACTATCCCCGTAGGTACAGGAATCCATCGTCGCATGGTGTATGTCGAATTGGAAGAAGGTGCTGATTTCAAGACCGTTGAGGCAGCTATCAAAGCCGATCCGTACTTTGTAAACGATGAAACCCATGTGAAGCAAGTACCTTGTGTGGACGATTTGAACGATGTAGGCCATGGTGTTAACTTGGTTCGCAAAGGTGTGTCGGGCGTTACACACAATCAATTGTTCGAGTTTAATATGAAGATTAACAACCCAGCCCTGACTGCTCAGGTGATGGTATGTTGTGCTCGTGCTACGATGCGTCAGCAACCGGGATGTTATACCATGATCGAAGTGCCTGTCATCGATTTGTTGCATGGAGATCGTGAAGAACTGATTGCACATTTAGTGTAATTGGTTGAAAAGTAATAAATGATGCAATGAAAATAAAGCGTAGTCTAGGAAAACTCGTCAGTTCCATAGGGACACTTGTTTTGGGCGTGGGATTAATCTGTAATGGCTTTGAGATTATTTCAATCAATGTTTTTCGTTTAATCGTTCTTATTGGAATAATCGTTCATTTGATAGCATTGGGTATTATTCTTAAAGAGAAAGAATTCTAATTAATAAGGAAAGATGTTAGCAAGTATTGTATGGGATGTAGATCCCGTTATTTTCGAAATAGCTGGTCGGGAAATACGTTGGTATGGCTTGATGTGGGGGATTGGTTTCCTGTTGGCCTATCATTATGGCGAATGGCTCTTCCGTAAGGAAAAATATCCCGAAGGTTGGGCAGACAAACTGTTTGTTTATAGTATCGTAAGCGTGGTGATAGGTGCCCGTCTCGGTCATTGTCTGTTCTATCAATGGGATTATTATTCGGCAAACCCAGCCGATATATTAAAGGTATGGGAAGGGGGCTTGGCTAGCCATGGAGGTACGTTTGGGGTTATCTTCGCAGCTTGGTTATATTCCCGTAAAATCACCAAGCAAAGTGTATGGTGGTTGTTCGATCGCATCATCCCATGTGTAGCTGTACTTTGCTTCTGTATTCGCCTGGGTAATTTGATGAATTCCGAAATCTTTGGTTTCCCAACCACGATGCCGTGGGGCTTTGAATTCGTCCGTTCTCGCGAATGGCATCAGTTGTATGAAGGTCAAGCCTGTCATCCAACACAAATTTATGAAATGCTTTATTGCCTGACAGCAGGTGTCGTGTCGTTGGTTATGTATCATAAATTCCATTTGCAGAAGTACGTGGGTCTTATAACTGGAGTTTCTCTGCTGATTTTCTTCGGCACCCGTCTGCTTTTGGAATTCATGAAGAATCCGCAAGTTGCCCAAGAAGTGGGTATGACATTGAATATCGGTCAGCTGTTGAGTCTGCCTTTGATTCTTTTGGGATGCTATTTAATCTGGCAAAGTAGGGTCGCACGTGAAAAGAACGTCAAATATTAATAGAAAAGGAATAGAATATGAGTCAACTTGTAGTAGGAATGGGTGAAGCATTGTGGGACATGCTTCCAGAAGGTCGTAAGATAGGGGGTGCCCCAGCAAATTTTGCCTATCATGTATCACAATTCGGCTTGGATAGCAGAGTGGTCAGTGCGGTAGGCGATGATGAACTGGGAAATGAAATTCTGGCGAATTTTGCAGAAAAGAAGCTGGAATGTCAAATCGAGAAAGTGCCTTATCCAACAGGAACAGTGCAAGTGGAATTGGATGAAAAAGGTGTGCCTTGTTACGACATCAAAGAAGGTGTTGCTTGGGACAATATGCCGTTTACAGTTTCCTTGCTAGAATTGGCAAAGAAGACCGATGCCGTTTGCTTTGGCTCGTTAGCTCAACGAAATTCTGTATCCAGAGAAACCATTAATCGCTTTATTGATGAAATGCCTCAGGAAGAACATGTCTTGAAGATTTTTGATATAAATCTCCGTCAGCATTTCTATAGCAAAGAACTGATAGAAGAATCCATCAAGAAGTGCAATATTTTGAAGATTAACGATGAAGAATTGGCCATCGTTAGCCAGATGTTCGGATTTGCAGATATCGACTTTAAGGAGCAATGTAAGCTCTTGTTGACTAAATACAATTTGAAGATGCTGATTCTTACTTGTGGTGTTGATGGAAGTTATGTTTTTGCTCCAGGAGAAATGTCCTTCTTGGAAACTCCGAAAGTAAAGGTCGCAGATACGGTAGGAGCAGGCGACTCTTTTACTGGTGCTTTTGTAGCGGCTATCTTGAAAGGATTGGAGATGAAAGAGGCACATCGATTGGCGGTAAATGTATCGGCTTTTGTTTGTACACAAAACGGTGCTATGCCTGAACTCCCTGCCGAAATAAAGGAATGATAATGAAAAAACTGATATATCTGTTTCTGGTTTGGGGATGCACACTTTCTGTGGCTGCACAGGATATGAAGAAAGTCTTTATAGCCATGCCCGATTCGTTGACTCCTTTATTGACAAAGGTGAACAAGGAAGACTGCATTGACTTTTTGGCTAGTAACATGAAAGCTGAGATAAAGAATCGTTTTGACAAGTCATCGGAGATGAAGGCGCTGACCGAAGATTATTTGCAGATGCAAATGACGGAAAACAGTACGTTGGAGATGAAACTGTTGCCGCTTAACGATTCGGTTAAAATCGTTTGCATGGTGAAGACCGTTTGTTCGTCGGCTTGCGATAGTGAGATTCGCTTTTACGATATAAGTTGGAAAAAAGAATTTCCCAAGAGTGACTATTTACAATTGCCGGCTCCTCAAACATTCTATTTGCCGACTGATACTGTATCGTCAGAAGTTGAGCTGATCAAAAGGAAAGCGGATATGCATGTAATGAAGGCTGTACTTTCGAAAGATGATTCCTCATTGTCTTTTATATATACCACTCCTGATTATTTGAATCAAGAAGATCGAGAGAAGTTATCACCATATTTAAGAAAAGAAGCAGTTGTATATCGATGGAAGGATGGGAAATTTCTTCCATAAACCATAGCGAAAAATAAAGGGTTGCATCAATCGATGCAACCCCTTATTTTAGAACACATAGTTCAAAATTACTTCTTCAAGCGGTTACCGTAGCGGCTCATGAACTTATCAACGCGACCAGCTGTATCCACCAACTTAGACTTACCAGTGTAGAACGGGTGAGAAGTGTTAGAGATTTCCAACTTAACCAATGGATAAG
>JAFQNW010000095.1 GCA_017420875.1 Bacteroidaceae bacterium | reverse complement strand
TGCTCATATGTTTAAATTTTAGTCATGTATTCTTTTATTTTCTCCTTCGCAAAATGATAGTTTGCCTTCAAGGTTTCCACCTTGGTATCGGTTATCCGACTGATTTCCTCGTACTTCAACTCATCGTAATAGCGGAGGTTGAACACCAGTCTTTGCTTTTCGGGCAACGTGAGGATGGCTTGCTGAAACTTCACCTCCATGGCATTGTCGTAATCCACATACTCCGAAGCCATGAGCTTTTCCATCAGGTCGGCTTGTACTTCCTCGGTAGAGATGGCCAGTTCTTTCTTGCGATTCAAGAACCTCAAGCATTCGTTGGTGGCAATCCGATATATCCAGGTTGACAAAGAACTATCTGCACGGAAATTGTCCAAATGACGGAATATCTTGATAAATGTTTCCTGCATCACATCTTCTGCGTCGTCGTGCGAAATCACCATTCTACGAATGTGTCCATACACAGGTTGCTGGTATTTCTCCATCAACATCCGGAAGCCTGCTTCCAAATCCTTCGCACACCATTCGCATATTTTTTCGTCGTTCATCATCGTTTGTTTTTGGTCTTTGTCTGTTAGAACCTCCCACCGATAAAAAGTAAAAGGGAACGTCTGTTTTTTTGCATTTATTAAGATTCCAACAAATATATAAAAAACTATATTTGCAACACGAACCAAACAACTAAAATCATGAAAGAAATCGATATTCATACTTCCTTAATAGTTTATACACCCGAAGAACTTCCTGCCGAAGAGCAAGCCTTGATTGAAGCCGCCCGTCAAGCCACACACCGAAGCTATGCACCCTATTCGCATTTTTCGGTAGGGGCAGCTGCTTTATTGGCCGATGGCACCATCGTGACAGGCACCAATCAGGAGAATGTGGCCTACCCATCGGGCATCTGTGCCGAGCGTACAACCTTGTTTTATGCCAACTCGCAATACCCCGACCAACCGGTAAAGGCGTTGGCCATCGCCGCCCGGGGTACGGACGGGAAAGAAGTACATCCCCCCATCACACCTTGCGGAGCTTGCCGGCAAGTGATGTTGGAGTCAGAAAACCGATTCGGGACACCGATGAAGGTCTTGCTTTGCGGAGTGGGACAAATCTATGTCGTGGAAAGTGCCCGAAGTTTGCTACCCATCTCTTTCGATAGCTTGACGTGACAACGGGCTGTTAATATTCTCAAAACAATTTGTCCCAAACACTTAAAATGACGATATTTGTATCCGAAAATTTAAACTCAAAAAACTATGAATTTCAACGTAACAGAACAAATCAAATACATTGGGGTGGACGATACCACCATCGACCTTTTTGAAAGCCAATACATTGTGCCTAATGGCATTTCATACAACTCTTACCTCATTACGGATGACAAGATTGCCGTGATGGATACCGTGGATCGTCGCAAGAGCGAAGATTGGTGGGGCAATTTGGAAACAGCCCTCGAAGGACGTACCCCGGATTACCTGATTGTGCAACACATGGAGCCCGACCATGCCGGAAACATTGCCGTATTCCTCCAGAAGTATCCGGAAGCAAAAGTGGTAGCCTCGGCCAAGGCCATCCAGATGATGCCACAATTCTTCGAAGGAACTGATTTCGAAGGACGCACCATCGCCGTAAAAGAGGGCGAGACTTTGGCTTTGGGCACACACACCCTGCAATTCTTCATGGCACCCATGGTGCACTGGCCGGAAGTAATGGTGACATACGACCAAGCCGACAAGGTATTGTTTACCGCCGACGGATTCGGAAAGTTCGGGGCATTGGCTCACGAAGAAGATTGGGCTTGCGAGGCTCGTCGCTACTACTTCAACATCTGCGGAAAGTATGGTGCTCAAGTTCAAGCACTCCTGAAAAAGGCCGCTACACTCGACATTGCTTGCATCTGCCCGCTTCACGGCCCTATCTTGAAGGAAAACTTGGGTTATTACATCGGCTTGTACGACACATGGAGCAAGTACGAAGTAGAAACCGAAGGTGTGTTCATTGCCTACGCTTCCATCCATGGAGGCACGAAGCTGGCTGCTGAAAAGATGGCCGAAATTCTCCGCGAAAAAGGAGCACCGAAGGTATCCATCGCCGACCTCTGTCGGGACGATATGGCCGAAGCCGTAGAAGACGCTTTCCGCATGAGCAAACTGATTGTAGCTGCTTCTTCGTATGATGCCGACGTATTTCCACCGATGCACGACTTCTTGCATCACCTGAAGCTGAAAGCTTACCAAAAACGCCGTGTGGGCATCATCGAGAATGGCTCGTGGGCACCCTGTGCCGGACGCGTGATGAAAGGCATGCTCGAAACTATGAAGGAAATAGAAATTGTTGAGCCAATGGTGACTATCCGTTCGGCCATGAAGCAAGGCGACCTTCCCGCTATGGAAGCATTGGCCGATGCGATATTGAAATAACCCCTCTCCTCTTGTCATTCAGAGCGAAGCGAAGACGTGTTGTTGAGCCAAAGGCGAAAAATCTCGGTAACATCCACTTGGAGTTACCGAGATTCTTCATATAACTACGTACCTTCCTGAATAACAATTAGCATTTATTCAAATCTGCCGAATTGCTTGAAGAACTGGCTACGTTCGAATGCAGCTGCACTTCCCTGCTTCTTCGCATTCATGGCACCTCTGAAATCGTTCAGGCTTTCGTATCCGTTGTGTGCCATCCAATCTCCAAGGAAGTCGAGCATTTCTTGAATCGGGGCATCCCCACGACGATAGAGCACCGAACAAACCTCTACGGCCGACGCACCGGCCAGGATTGCCTTAACCATACTTTCACCATTCACCACCCCACCTGATGCGGCATACGAGAGCTTAGGCACTCGATTCGAAGCCAATCCTATCCAACGGAGAGATTCATGCAAATCCGACGGGTGGCCCAAAGCATCGGCATTGGCATACGTGAGGGTATTGATATTGATGTCAGGAGCAGCCATCCGATTGAAAAGCACCACCGCCGAAGCCCCGTTGGCATAAAGCTGATGAATCAAAGGGATGCAATTGGTGAAATGACGTCCCAACTTCACGATAACCGGAATAGTTACCGCTTTCTTCACTTCTCTCAAAATATCCAGATGCAATTGTTCGTAAGCACCGTAGGTATAATCCAGGTCAGCACATACCGACATGACATTCAACTCCAAAGCATCGGCACCGGCTTGCTCCATCTGGGTGGCAAAGTCTGTCCATCCCGTCGGACGGAAGCAATTGACGCTTGCAATGATAGGAATGGTGCATTGCTTCTTGCTCTCCTTTATTAATTGAAGATATTCATCCAAACGATGTGCCCGATAATAGGCAAACAAATAGTCTTGTTCTTCGGTATGTGTTCCTTCCTGTACCCATCCCGATTCGGCTTCGATTTCTTCCTCAAACAACGATTTCAACACAATGGCACCGGCACCGGCTTCTTCCCAACGACGATTCTTTTCTGCCGAGTTGGTCAGGTTACAACTGCTCACGATAAACGGGTTCTTCAAGTTCAATCCAGCAAAGGTAGTTTCTAGCTTCTTCATATTATTTCCTCTTTAAATTGTAATCGTTACATTTTTATTTATTTTGCAAAGTTATTTTCTTTTAAATAAATTGCAAGAAATTATTGTTAAAAAGTAATAATACAACAAAGAAAACCGGGTATCGGTTCATGAAAAATAAAAAAGTGCCATCCAAACAAAAGTTACGGACGACACTTTCATGAAGAAATAATAGTTTTATTTATTTGTCCCCATACATGCGGGCACGCATTTCCTTGATGTGATCGCTGGTGATGTATTCGTCGTACTCCATCATCTTGTCGATGATGCCGTTCGGAGTGAGTTCGATGATGCGGTTGGCCACGGTTTGGATGAATTCGTGGTCGTGCGAAGCAAAGAGCACATTGCCCTTGTAAAGCTTCAGGTTATTGTTGAATGCCTGGATGGACTCAAGGTCGAGGTGATTGGTCGGCGTATCAAGAATCAAGCAATTGGCATTGCGGAGTTGCATGCGGGCAATCATACAACGCATCTTTTCGCCCCCTGAGAGCACGTTTGCTTTCTTCAACACTTCTTCCCCACTGAAGAGCATTCGTCCGAGGAAACTCTTCATATACACTTCGTTGCCTTCGCCAAACTGACTGAGCCAATCTACCAGGTTGAGGTCGTTTTCGAAGAACGAGGTATTGTCCACCGGCAAGTAGGCCGTAGTGATGGTTATCCCCCACGAGAAGGTACCTGCATCCGGCTTGCGGTTTTCATTGATGATTTCGAACAGGGCGGTCATGGCACGAGGGTCACGGCTCAGAAAGACAATCTTGTCGCCCTTTTCCACGTTGAAGTTCACATCACTGAAGAGTACTTCGCCATCGTCGGTCGTTGCACGAAGACCGGATACTTCGAGAATTTGGTTGCCCGGTTCGCGTTCGGGTGTGAAGATGATGCCCGGATACTTGCGAGATGATGGCTGGATGTCGTCCACATTGAGCTTTTCGAGCATCTTCTTGCGACTGGTTGTCTGCTTGCTCTTGGCCACATTGGCACTGAATCGGCGGATAAATTCTTCCAGCTCCTTGCGTTTTTCTTCGGCCTTGGCCTTTTGGTTCTGAGCCTGACGAAGTGCCAACTGGCTGGATTCGTACCAGAAACTATAGTTACCGGCAAAGAGGTTTACCTTACCAAAGTCGATATCTACGGTGTGTGTACAAACGGAGTCGAGGAAGTGACGGTCGTGGCTTACCACAAGGACGGTATTTTCGTAGTTGGAGAGGTATTCTTCGAGCCAGGTTACGGTTTCCATGTCGAGGTCGTTGGTAGGTTCGTCGAGGAGCAGGTTGTCGGGATTGCCGAACAAAGCCTGTGCCAACATGACACGTACCTTTTCCTTCCCGCTCAATTCACCCATCAGCTTGTAGTGCAAGTCTTCCTTGATGCCAAGTCCGCTCAACAAGGCAGCTGCATCGCTCTCGGCATTCCATCTGTCCAACTCGGCAAATCTTTCTTCCAATTCAGATACTCGCATGCCGTCTTCATCGCTAAAGTCGGTTTTGGCATAGAGTGCATCGCGTTCGTTCATGATGTCCCACAACACGGTGTGTCCCATGAGTACGGTGTTCAGCACGGTGAAGTTATCCCACTTGAAGTGGTCCTGACTGAGGACGGAAAGGCGTTCGCCCGGGCCCAGTGTCACACTACCCTTGGTAGGTTCAAGTTCGCCTGAAATGGCACGCAGGAAGGTAGATTTTCCGGCACCGTTGGCCCCAATTACTCCGTATATATTACCGTTGGTGAACTTCAGGTTCACATCCTTATACAACACTCGTTTGCCAAACTGAATGGCCAAGTTGGATACTGTTATCATGCTATTCTGTTACTTTTTAGATGAATCAAACTATTCGGGATACAAAGATACGAAATTAAGTTGATTCAGCGAAACCGGAAGCTTACTTCTTGCAAATTTGCTTGCCTCAAAAGTCACCGGACAAGTTTCAGTCAGTGCATCGGAAATGTAGAGCGAACAGGCAGAACCTGACTGATGGTCGAGAATCGGCAGAGACTCGTCGAGACCGAACTCCTGTAAACGGACGTTTTGAGCTTGGGCTTGGAGCGTGATGCCCATAAACAGGCAAAATAGAATAGCAAGAAGGTTTTTCATGATTATTGTGTTTTTATGTTGTATAGTGCAAAGATACAATCTCGGGACACCGCTTGTCAAGTATTTCAGGATATTTTTCTAACTTTTTTCGTCTGCGAAGGCAGAATTTTCAAACATAAAGGCGAATGCATAAATATGCGAAGACTAATACATTTCCGGATGCTAACGTAATCAATGTAATCAGTAATCAGTAACTCATTTCAGATGTTCAAAACTGGTAAAATACTCTTAAAAAGGATATATAATAATATATTATTATATATCCTTTTTAAATTTTCGCTTGCTGTTTTTAGGGCTATTTTTTCTTACTGATTACTGATTACGTTGATTACAGCATTGCCAAACAAAAGCGACTGACAGAGTGTCAGACAATCTGCCAAGGCACGATATTTGTAGGTACATGAATATTATTAATGAATTTAAAAATACAGCATATCATGACCAAAGAAAAGAATCAGCCTCAAGAAGAGGACATATTGAAGAACGAAGAAGTGGCTGCTGAAGCAGCTCAAACCGAGGAAAATGTAGAAGAAACGGTACAGACAGAGCCCTCTGACGAAGGTCTGGAGCCTACCGAAGATGAACAATTGGCCAACATGCTGGCCGAAGCACAAGCCACTATCGAAGAGCAAAAGGACAAGTATCTCCGCCTGTCGGCCGAGTTCGACAACTACCGCAAACGCACCCTCAAGGAAAAGGCGGAACTCATCAAAAACGGTGCCGAAAAGACTATGATTGCTATCCTGCCGGTGCTCGACGACTTCGAACGTGCCCTAAAAAACATGGAAGCATCCGAAGAAGCTCAAGCCATGAAGGAAGGTGTAGAGCTGATTTTCAGTAAGTTCCAAAAGGCCCTCGCTCAAGAAGGTTTGCAAAAGATTGAAACCGAAGGCAAGGAATTCGATACCGACTTCCACGAAGCTATCGCCCTCATTCCTGCCCCAAGCGAAGACCTGAAAGGCAAAATCCTGGATTGTGTACAAACAGGATACATGCTGAACGAAAAAGTAATCCGTCATGCCAAAGTGGCAGTGGCACAATAACGTACAAATATGGCTGAAAAAAGAGATTATTATGAAGTGCTGGGCGTAGAAAAGACCGCCAGCGATGCCGAAATAAAGAAGGCCTACCGCAAACTGGCCATCCAGTATCACCCCGACAAGAACCCGGGCAACAAGGAAGCGGAAGAAAAGTTTAAGGAAGCTGCCGAGGCTTATAGCGTATTGAGTGACAAGGACAAACGTTCTCGTTACGACCAGTTCGGCCATGCCGGAGTGGGCGGAGCTGCCGGTGGCGGATTCAGCGGACAAGGCATGTCCATGGACGACATCTTCTCCATGTTTGGCGACATCTTCGGAGGTGGAGGCGGATTTGGAGGCTTCGGCGGATTCAGCGGATTCAGCGGTAGCGGACGTCCTCAACAACGCAAATTCCGCGGATCAGACCTTCGTGTAAAGGTAAAACTTAGCCTGAAGGACATCTCGACAGGGGTGGAAAAGAAGTTCAAGCTGAAGAAATACGTCACTTGCGAACATTGCCACGGAAGCGGTGCAGAAGGAAATTCGGGTACCGAAACCTGTCCGAATTGCCACGGTACTGGTAGCGTGACACGCACCCAGCAGAGCATCTTCGGCATGATGCAGACACAGAGCGTGTGCCCCAACTGTAATGGCGAAGGCAAAATCATCAAGAACAAATGTAAGCACTGCTCGGGCGAAGGTATCACCTACGGCGAAGAAGTGGTAGAAGTGAAGATTCCAGCCGGCGTAGCCGAAGGAATGCAACTCACCGTAAGCGGAAAAGGGAATGCAGGAAAGCGTAACGGCATTGCGGGCGACTTGCTCGTAGTCATCGAAGAAGAAAGCCATCCGGACTTGATTCGCGACGACAACGACCTGATATACAACCTCTTGCTAAGCGTACCAACAGCTGCTTTGGGTGGCACGGTAGAAATCCCGACCATCGACAACAAAGTGAAGGTAAAGATTGAGCCGGGTACCCAACCGGGCAAGGTATTGCGTTTGCGTGGCAAGGGTTTGCCAAACGTAAACAGCTACGGATATAGCAATGGTACGGGCGATTTGCTGGTAAACATCAGCGTTTACATCCCCGAAACGCTCAACAAGGAGGAAAAACAAGCCTTGGAAAAGATGCAGAACTCGGACAATTTCATGCCTAATCTGAGCATCAAGGAAAAGATTTTCAAGAAGTTCAAGAATTTCTTTGACTGATTATCATCCAGATTTGTCATTCAGGAATCTCCATTAAGCGTGTCATTCTGAGTGGAACGAAGAATCTGAAAGCATCATCCCACTACGCATACAGATTCTTCACTTCGTTCAGAATGACACAAACATTCATCACACTATGACCTACGAAGAAACCATCACATACCTATTTAATAGTACTCCGCTCTTCCAAAACGTGGGAAAAGACGCCTACAAGGAAGGATTGGAAAACACCTATCGTCTGGACGAATACTTCGGTCATCCGCACCGTAAGTTCAAGACCATCCACGTGGCGGGCACCAATGGCAAGGGCTCGTGTTCGCACACCTTGGCCGCAATCCTCCAATCGGCGGGCTATAAGGTAGGGCTTTACACCTCGCCCCATCTGGTAGACTTCCGCGAGCGTATCCGCGTGAATGGCATCCCCGTGAGTCAGGAATATGTGGTAGACTTTGTAGCACAACACCGGGCATTTTTCGAGCCCCTACACCCCTCGTTCTTCGAGCTGACCACCGCCATGGCCTTCAACTGGTTTGCCATGCAGGAAGTCGATGTAGCCGTTATCGAAGTAGGACTGGGCGGACGATTGGATTGTACCAACATCATCAACCCCGACCTCTGCGTCATCACAAACATCAGCTTCGACCATGTACAATTTTTGGGAGACACCTTGGCCAAGATAGCTTCAGAAAAAGCAGGCATCATAAAGTCCAAAATCCCCGTAGTCATCGGAGAAATTACCCCTGAGACCTACCCCGTATTTGTAAATAAAATTAAAGAAAAGGACGCAATCGGTCACTTTGCCGAGGAAGAAAAACTGCTTCTTTCAGCCTCTTTGGATGCTCAAGGCAGGCACATTTACCAAACCAAGGACTACCCTAACCTGATAGGCGAACTAGGTGGATTGTGTCAGGAAAAGAACACCAACACCCTGCTTTCAGCTATCCGCGTGCTACAATCGCAAGGCTATCGCATGGAAGAAGAGCATGTGCGTCAGGGTTTTGCACACGTATGTACGTTAACCGGGCTGATGGGGCGTTGGCAAAAGCTTCAGGAACACCCTACCCTGGTGTGCGATACCGGGCACAACAAAGGCGGTATGGGCTACATTGTCGAGCAATTATCCCGCCAAAGCTATCGCCAACTGCACATCGTGCTTGGCATGGTAAACGACAAAGACATCAGCGGAGTGCTTGCCATGCTTCCCAAAGAAGCCATCTACTACTTCACCAAAGCCAGTGTCAGCCGGGCTCTTCCTGAGCAGGAGATGCAAAAGCTGGCCGGAGAAGCCGGATTATGCGGCGAAGCCTACCACGATGTTGATTCGGCCGTAGAAGCAGCCCTGAGCAAGGCTCATCCAGACGACTTCATTTTTGTGGGAGGAAGCACCTTTATTGTGGCAGATTTATTAAAAAAACAATAAGAAATCTATAAACTATTTCTTTTAAAATATTTTGGGAATAACAAAAAAATCTTTTTATTTGCATATAATTTGAGTGTATTATAAAAAGATTTGACCGTCATGAAAAACACATTTATTCCCGCGGAGACTCATTGCGGCTTGCAACAAGCCGATTTTCAGAAAGTTATAGAAGGGAAACAAACCGATTTATACATTTTGAAGAACAAACAAGGTGTAGAAATCGCTGCTACCAATTACGGGGGAGCCGTACTGGCTATCATGATTCCCGACAAGAACGGCCAATATGCCAACATTGTCCAGAGCCACGACACCATCGACGAGGTTATCAATAGCCCCGAGCCTTTCCTCAGCACGTTAATTGGCCGATATGGCAACCGCATCGAGAAAGGCAAATTCCAACTTGACGGGAAAGAATACACTTTATCCGTAAACAATGGTCCTAACCATTTACACGGAGGTCCTACCGGTTATCATGCCCGCGTTTGGGACGCCGAACAACTCTCGGCACAATGCCTCAAGTTACACTATCTCTCACCCGATGGCGAAGAAGGTTTCCCCGGAAATCTTGACATCACCGTCACCTACACCCTCTCGGACGACAACGAATTTATCATCGACTATACGGCCAATACCGACCAAAAGACATTGGTCAACCTTACTCACCATGCATTCTTCAGCCTCTCGGGCTTGGCCAATCCTACCGCATCCGTAGAAAACAACCTCGTCACCATCAATGCCGATTGGTACACACCTGTAGACGAAACTTGTATCCCTACCGGCGAAATAGCTCCTGTAGAAGGTACTCCAATGGACTTCCGCACACCTCACATCGTAGGCGAACGCATCAACGATTACAGCTTCAGACAACTGGAAATCGGTGCCGGATACGATCATTGCTACGTGCTGAACAAGCGTGAAGCCGGAAGCCTGACTTTTGCAGCTAAATGCCTGGAGCCTAATAGCGGACGATATTTCGAAATGTATACCACCGAGCCTGGCGTACAACTCTACACCGGCAATTGGTTGAGCGGATTCGAAGGTTCGAAAGGTGCTACCTTCCCGGCCAGAAGTGCCATCTGCTTCGAAGCACAACACTTCCCCGACACTCCGAACAAGGGTCACTTCCCATCGTGCGTACTGACTCCGGAAAGCACCTACAAGCAAACTACCGTTTATAAATTCGGCGTAGAGAAATAAGAAACAATTAACATTATTAATAAACTTAAAATTTAAAACCATGAATCAACAAAAAAACAATGGTAATCTCATCGCGATTATCACCATGTTCTTCTTGTTTGCGATGATTTCTTTCGTAACTAACTTGGCTGCCCCTATCGGTACTATCTGGAAAGGCCAATTCGGCGACTCAGGCGTATTGGGTATGTTGGGTAACTTCATGAACTTCTTGGCATACTTGTTTATGGGTATCCCTGCAGGTAAGATGCTCGAAAAGATTGGTTACAAGAAAACAGCTTTGACTGCTTTGGCCGTAGGTTTCGTAGGTTTGTTCGTACAATACCTCTCAGGCGTTGTAGGTAGCGATCCAACCGTAGGTTTCTCTGTATACTTGACAGGTGCCTTCATTTGCGGTTTCAGCGTATGTATGTTGAACACAGTAGTGAACCCGATGTTGAACTTGCTCGGTGGTGGTGGTAACAAGGGTAACCAGCTCATCCAAACAGGTGGTGCATTGAACTCTCTTTCTGGTACTTTGACTCCGCTTTTCGTAGGTGCATTGATCGGTACTATCACTAAGGAAACTTCTATCGCCGACGTTAATCCGTTGTTGTTCTTGGCAATGGGCATCTTCGTGGTATCATTCCTTATCATCTTGGCCGTTGCTATCCCTGAACCTAATGCTAACAAGGGTGCAGCAGTTAAGAACGCACACAGCCCATGGAGCTTCCGTCACTTCGTATTGGGTGGTGTAGCCATCTTCTTGTATGTAGGTATCGAAGTTGGTATCCCGGGTACATTGATTTTCTACTTGTCTGCTGAATCTACAGGTTTGGGTGCTGGTGCTGCTTCTGTAGCAGGTGCTATCGCTGCTATCTACTGGTTGCTGATGTTGGTAGGCCGTAGCTTGAGTAGTGTAATCAGTGGTAAGGTATCTAGCCGTACTCAGTTGATTGCAGTATCTGTAGCAGGTATCGCATTCGTTGTTTTAGCTATTTTCATGCCAGAATCAATCAAGGTTTCTATGCCAGGTTTTGCTGACGGTGCATTCATCATGAAAGAAGTACCTATTAATGCAATGTTCCTCGTACTTTGCGGTCTCTGCACATCTGTAATGTGGGGTGGCATCTTTAACTTGGCCGTTGAAGGTTTGGGTAAGTATACAGCTCAAGCATCAGGTATCTTCATGATGATGGTAGTAGGTGGTGGCGTATTGCCATTGATTCAAAATGCTATCGCTGATGCATCAACTTACATGACTAGCTACTGGTTGGTAGTTGCCGTATTCGGTTACATGTTGTACTACGGCTTGATTGGTAGCAAGAATGTAAACAAGGACATTCCTGTAGAATAATAACACGATTAAATGATTAGCCTTATTAAAGTAAGGCAATAAAACGTAAAGAGCTATGGATATAGATTTTGTAAGAAGTCGCTTCATCAAGCATTTTGATGGCACTACAGGTTCAATCTACACATCTCCAGGTCGTATCAACCTGATTGGTGAACACACTGACTACAACGGTGGTTTCGTGTTTCCAGGAGCAGTAGATAAAGGTATCATGGCCGAAATCAAGCCTAATGGCAAGGATAAGGTATGTGCTTACTCTATCGACTTGAAAGACTATGTAGAATTTGGATTGAACGAAGAAGATGCCCCTCGTGCAAGTTGGGCAAGATACATCTTCGGTGTGTGTCGCGAAATGATCAAGCGTGGCGTTGACGTAAAGGGTTTCAATACAGCATTTGCAGGTGATGTTCCTCTAGGTGCAGGTATGTCCTCGTCAGCCGCATTGGAAAGCACATACGCTTTCGCATTGAACGAACTTTTCGGCGAAAATAAAATAGACAAGTTCGAATTGGCTAAAGTTGGCCAAGCAACCGAACACAACTATTGCGGTGTTAAGTGTGGTATTATGGATCAATTTGCATCCGTATTTGGAAAAGAAGGCAGCTTGATTCGTTTGGATTGCCGTTCATTGGAATACCAATACTTCCCGTTTAAACCGGAAGGCTATCGCCTGGTTTTGGTTGACTCGGTCGTAAAGCACGAACTTGCGTCATCGGCTTACAACAAACGTCGTGAAAGTTGCGAAAACGTGGTAGCAGCTATCAAGAAGAATCACCCGCAGGTAGAATTCTTGCGTGATTGTAATCTTGAAATGCTTGAAGCGGTGAAAACAGAAGTATCCGAAGAAGACTACATGCGTGCAGAATATGTAATCGAAGAAATCCAACGTGTACTCGACGTATGCGACGCATTGGAAAAGGGCGATTACGAAACTGTAGGTCAAAAGATGTTCGAAACTCATTATGGCATGAGCAAGAAGTACGAAGTAAGTTGTGAAGAACTTGACTTCTTGAACGATATCGCATTCGATTGCGGTGTTACAGGCTCACGCGTGATGGGTGGTGGATTCGGAGGTTGTACCATCAACCTGGTGAAGAACGAACTCTACGAAACCTTCATCACAACTGCGAAAGAAAGATTCAAAGAAAAATTCGGACGCAGCCCGAAGGTTTACGATGTAGTTATCAGTGACGGCTCACGTAAATTAGATTAATCAAAAAAGCCATAGAAAAGAGCATCCACAAATGGATGCTCTTTTTTTATTTGAAAAACATCCCATTTTTACCTGTTTTTAGAAATATAAGTATTAACTTTACACCTTTAAAATACGTAACTATTAAATATCACATTTTCATGAAAAAGATTTTATTGAATGCCGCCGTTGCATTGGCTTTTTTGAGCAGTTGTTCAACACAACCGACAAACAAGGAAACGTTGACTTTGTCTGAATTGAATCCAGCTAAATTCGAAGCTACTTTCGATGGCAAACCTGTTCAGCTCTATACGCTGAAGAATGCCAACGGAATGGAAGTATGCGTAACTAGCTTCGGTGCACGCCTCGTTTCAATCATGGTACCAGCAAAAGACGGAAAGATGACTGACGTATTGTTGGGTTTTGACAATGTACAAGACTATAAGAATATTCCTAACGACTTTGGTGCAACCATCGGTCGCTATGCTAACCGTATCGGTGACGGTAAATTGACTATCGACGGACAAACATACCAATTGCCACAAAACAATGGCACACATTGCCTTCACGGAGGTCCTAAGGGCTGGCAAAACCTTCCTTGGGATGCTAAGCAAATCGATGAACAAACATTGAAATTGACTATCGTATCTCCGGATGGTGATAGCAACTTCCCTGGTAAAGTGGATGCTAGCGTAACATATACTTTGACTAACGACAACGCTATCAAGATTGACTATGCCGCTACTACTGACAAGAAGACCGTTGTCAACATGACTAACCACTCATACTTCAACTTGAATGGTAACCCAGCCAAGGAAGCTATGGATCATGTACTTTACATTGCCGGTGACAACATCACTCCTATTGATGAAACATTTGCTACTACAGGCGAATATATGGCCGTTGCAGGTACACCATTCGATTTCAACACTCCAAAAGTATTGAGCAAGGATATCAATGCTGAAAACGACCAAATCAAATATGGTATCGGTTTTGACCACAACTGGGTATTGAATACCAATGGCGACATTAACAAGCTTGCAGCTAAATTGACTGGTCCTGAAACAGGTATTACTCTCGAAGTTTATACAGACGAACCGGGTTGCCAACTTTATACTGGTAATTTCCTCGATGGTACCGTAAAGGGTAAGAAGGGTATTGTTTATCAAAAGCGTGCTTCTGTATGCTTGGAAACTCAAAAGTATCCTGACACTCCTAACAAGCCACATTGGCCATCAGCCATCGTAGAACCAGGCAAGCCATATAGCAGCCATACAATCTTTAAATTTGGTGTAGAAAAATAATATCACTATCTTTGCTTAAAAATTCAACATCCTATCCGATATGAACGATATTAAAGCAATGAATCATGCAGCTGATAACATCCGTATCTTAGCTGTTTCTATGGTAGAGAAGGCCAAATCCGGACACCCTGGTGGTGCAATGGGTGGTGCCGACTTTATCAATGTCTTATATTCTGAATTTTTGCAATACGACCCAGCTGATCCTACCTGGAAGGGACGTGACCGCTTCTTCCTCGATCCTGGACACATGTCGCCAATGTTATATAGCCAGTTGGCTTTGACCGGAAAGTTCACTATCGACGAACTGAAGGAATTCCGTCAATGGGGCTCTCCTACTCCTGGTCATCCGGAAGTTGATTTCACACGTGGCATAGAAAACTCTTCAGGCCCACTCGGACAAGGTCATGTATATGCGATAGGTGCTGCTATTGCCGCAAAGTTCTTGGCTAACCGTACAGGTAATCCTACTTTCGCTAAGGAAACCATCTATGCATACATCTCGGACGGTGGCGTACAGGAAGAAATCTCTCAAGGTGCAGGACGTGTAGCCGGCCACTTGGGATTGGACAACCTGATTATGTTCTATGATGCCAACGACATCCAGCTTTCTACAGAAACAAAGGAAATCACTACCGAAGATACCGCTATGAAGTATCGTTCGTGGGGTTGGTATGTATTGGAAATCAATGGCAATGATTGCCAACAGATTCGCGAAGCCCTCGATGCTGCCAAGAAGGAAGACAAGCGTCCTACTTTGATTATTGGTAAATGTATCATGGGTAAGGGTGCTCGCCAAGCAGACAATTCTTCATACGAAAATACTTGCAAGACTCACGGTGCTCCTTTGGGTGCTGAAGCATGCAAGAATACCATCATCAATTTAGGTGGTGACCCTGAGAATCCTTTTGTTATCTTTGACGATGTCAAGGAAATATACGCCAAGCGTGCTGAAGAATTGAAGCAAATTGCTGCTGAGCGTCATGCAGAAGAAGAAGCATGGGCTAAAGCAAATCCTGAAAAGGCTGCTCAATTGGAAGATTGGTTCAATAACGTAGTACCTGAAATCGACTGGGCAAACATCAAGCAAAAAGCAAATGACCCGACTCGTAATGCCTCTGCAACCGTTCTTGGTGTATTGGCTGAAAATGTACCAAACATGATTGTAGCATCAGCCGACTTGTCTAACTCTGACAAGACAGACGGATTCTTGAAGAAGACCCAGGCAATCATGCCGGGAGACTTCAGTGGTGCATTCTTCCAAGCTGGTGTAGCCGAGCTGACCATGGCTTGCGTATGTATCGGTATGGCTCTTCATGGTGGTATCATTGCAGGTTGCGGTACATTCTTTGTCTTCTCTGACTACATGAAACCAGCAATCCGTATGGCTGCTTTGATGCGTTTGCCGGTTAAGTTCATCTGGTCACACGATGCATTCCGTGTAGGCGAAGATGGCCCAACTCACCAACCGGTTGAACATGAAGCTCAAATCCGTTTATTGGAAAAGATGAAGAACCATAGAGGAAAGAACTCCATGTTGGTACTCCGCCCTGCCGACGTAGAAGAAACCACCATTGCATGGAAATTGGCTATGGAAAACATCGACTCTCCAACAGGCCTGATTTGTTCTCGTCAAAACGTGATGAACTTGCCGGAAGGTACTGATTATGCACAAGCAGCTAAGGGTGCATACATCGTGAAGGATGCAGAAAATCCGGATGTAATCATGGTAGCCTCTGGCTCTGAAGTATCTACACTCGTTGCAGGTGCCGAATTATTGAATAAGGATGGTATCAAGACTCGTATCGTTTCTGTTCCTTCAGAAGGACTCTTCCGTTCACAAAGTGCTGAATATCAAGAAAGCATCCTGCCTACAGGAGCTAAGATTTTTGGTTTGACCGCCGGTTTGCCAGTGAACCTCCAAGGTTTGGTAGGTGCCAACGGTAAAGTTTGGGGATTGGAATCGTTCGGCTTCTCTGCACCATTCAAGGTATTGGACGAAAAGTTGGGATTCAATGCAGAAAATGTATATAACCAAGTAAAAGCAATGTTCTAATGAAAACAATCGGTTTAGCATCTGACCACGCAGGTTTTGAATTGAAAGAATACGTGAAGACTTGGCTCGAAGCCAAAGGGTATGCATACAAAGATTTCGGTACATATAGCACAGATAGTTGTGATTATCCTGATTTTGCCCACCAATTGGCCGTAGCTATCGAAGCCGGTGAATGCAACCCAGGTATCGCCATTTGTGGTAGCGGTGAAGGTATCAGTATGACACTGAACAAGCACCAAGGCATTCGTGCCGCACTTTGTTGGATTCCTGAAATAGCTCACATGACTCGTTTGCACAACGATGCTAACGTATTGGTTATGCCAGGACGTTATATCAGTACAGAAACCGCAAGCGAAATCATGAATGAATTCTTCACAACTGAATTCGAAGGTGGACGTCATCAGAAACGTATCGACAAAATCCCTGTGAAATAATATTTATTCACATATTGAACACAAAAAAAGAGGAGCTTTATAGCTTCTCTTTTTTTTTATTTTTATCTTTGTTGATAAATCAATGATGATAAACATGAAAAGAATATTATTCTTACTAGCCATATGCTTTCCGCTGCTTGCACTTGCACAGACAGATTCCAAATACTTGGAAGGAGCTATCCCCCTCGACGAAGGAAGAGTAACCTTCACGAACGAGATTAAAGTCCCTGGGATGACTCAAGAACAAGTATACGAAACCATCCTGCGATGGGCAAGTCAACGATACCAACCACAAGAAAAGCTTCATGCACGCATCTTGTATAGCAATGCCGAGCAAGGAAACATTGTGGCAGGAGGTGAAGAATACATCATTTTTTCCTCTTCCGCACTTTCCTTGGACAAGAGCCGCATCTATTATCACTTGAACCTAAGTTGCTCGAAAGAAACATGCCTCGTCAACATGACTCGCATCCGCTATTGGTATGAAGAAGAGCGTAAAGGAGGTGAAAAATTCACCGCCGAAGAAAGAATTACGGACGATATTGCACTGAACAAGAACAAAACAAAGCTATACCCCATAATCGGGAAATTCCGAGTAGGTACCATCGACTTGAAGGACAAGCTTATCAACGAAATCCAAACAGCCCTGAACAACGAGATGATTGCGTTAGGACTGACCATTACGTCTACTTCTACTACCAAAGCACAAGTAGAAAGAAATACGCCTTCGCAAAAAAGAAATACGCCTTCGCAGGAAAAAATTTCGCCTGCACCAGCTTCACAAAAAACTGACCTTGAGACATGCATCAGTCAGGCTACACGAATAACACTTACAGCTGGAAACGATGAACAGTTCGAGCTAGGCAAAGAAAGTTGGGGCGGATTTTCTGAACTATTGGGCAAGAAGATAGGCTATTGCCTCATCGACACCCAGAAAACCATGGGCAACCAATTGATGGCACAAAGTGAACAATACACCATCGCCTTCTACCTGCCGGGGAATCAAGAGCCATGCACCATCATCCGTTGCAAAAAAATGATGCAACAACAAGTAGATGGAGACGAAGCGAAAAAATTAAATCCAAACGCCCAAACAGAGAAATCATATTACGTATATATAGGAGAAATCCTAAAATAATCATATATTTGCGAATGCCAAACCACTTGACACATTGGAAAGAAAGAATTAAAGAAGGCCATTTGGAAGAGGCCATCGAAGGACTTACTTGTTACATCAATACACACGATGTATCAAACAATGACGAACCCTTCTATCTGCTAGGAAATGCCTATCGGAAACAGGGCAATTGGCAACTCGCTTTAAACAACTATCTGGAAGCCATTGAAAGGAATCCCGAAAGCCCGGCCCTCAATGCACACAAGATGGTGATGGATATTTTGAATTTCTACAACAAAGACATGTATAACCAATAACAAATATTGCTATGGCAAAAATCAAAGGAGCAACTGTGGTAGATACAGAACGTTGCAAAGGATGCAACCTGTGTGTAGTCGCTTGCCCGCTACACGTATTGGCATTGACCACTAAAGAAGTGAACAAAAAAGGATATACGTTTGCCCATACGGTATTGGAAGACACCTGCATCGGATGTGCTTCCTGTGCTACCGTTTGTCCGGACGGATGTATCTCCGTGTATAAAGTAAAACAACAATAAAACAGAAAAATATGGCAGAAGAAGTAGTTTTAATGAAGGGTAACGAAGCCATTGCCCATGCCGCTATACGCTTTGGTGTAGACGGCTATTTCGGCTATCCCATCACCCCTCAATCGGAAGTGCTGGAAACCCTTGCCGAACAAAAGCCATGGGAAAAAACCGGCATGGTGGTCGTTCAAGCCGAAAGTGAAGTATCGGCCATCAACATGGTATATGGAGGTGCAGCAACCGGAAAAATGGTCATGACCTCCTCCTCAAGCCCAGGTGTCAGCCTCAAGCAAGAAGGTATCTCCTATCTGGCAGGTGCCGAACTTCCATGCTTGGTGGTAAACGTCATGCGTGGAGGCCCCGGCTTAGGAACCATCCAACCAAGTCAAGCCGATTATTTTCAAACCGTAAAAGGTGGCGGACACGGTGACTATCGCCTCATCGCCCTTGCACCGGCATCCGTACAAGAAATGGCCGACTTTGTAGGCTTGGCATTCGACCTTGCCTTCAAGTATCGCAACCCGGCAATCCTCTTGGCCGACGGTGTAATTGGTCAGATGATGGAAAAGGTAGTCTTACCTGAACAAAGAGCACGCCTGACCGATGAAGAAGTCATTGCCCGTTGTCCATGGGCTGCTAATGGTAAAACAGCCGGACGTCGTCCAAACATCGTCACCTCGCTCGAGCTCGACCCTTCTGAAATGGAAAAACGTAACATCCATCTTCAACAAAAGTATGCCGAAATCGAAGCCAACGAAGTTCGTTTCGAAGAAATCAATTGCGAAGATGCCGAATACCTTATCGTAGCCTTCGGATCATGTGCACGTATCGCACAAAAGACCATGGAACTTGCTCGTGCAGAAGGCATCAAAGTCGGTTTATTACGCCCTATCACTTTGTGGCCATTCCCATCAAAGGCCATTGCCGAACGTGCAAAACAAGTAAAGGGTATCCTGACCGTCGAGCTGAATGCCGGACAAATGGTAGAAGATGTGCGTTTGGCCGTAGAATGTAAAGTACCCGTTGAACATTTCGGACGCTTGGGAGGTATCGTACCCGACCCTGACGAAGTAGTTAACGCCTTAAAGACCAAACTGATTAAATAACAAGCGTATGAATACCGATACAATCAGAAGCATACTGAACATCGTGTTCATGATATTGGCCATCGCATCGGTCATTACCTACTTTGTGATGGAAGATTTCACTACCTTTATCTACGTATGCTCGGCAGCTATTTTCTGCAAATTGTGTGAATTCTTTTTACGCTTCATGTGCTAACAGGAGGAAATATTATGACTAAAGAAGAAATAATCAGACCCGAAAACTTGGTTTACAAGAAACCAACGTTGATGAACGATAATCCGATGCACTACTGTCCTGGATGTAGCCACGGGGTAGTACATAAATTGATTGCAGAAGTCATTGAAGAAATGGGCATGGAAAACAAGGCCGTAGGTGTATCACCGGTAGGTTGTGCCGTATTTGCCTACAACTACTTGGACATCGACTGGGAAGAAGCAGCCCACGGACGTGCACCGGCATTGGCTACCGCCATCAAGCGTTTATGGCCCAGCCGATTGGTGTTTACATATCAAGGAGATGGAGACTTGGCTTGTATCGGTACCGCCGAAACCATTCATGCCTTGAATCGTGGAGAAAACATCACCATCATCTTCATCAACAATGCTATCTATGGTATGACCGGTGGACAAATGGCACCAACTACCCTTTTAGGTATGAAAACAGCTACTTGCCCTTACGGACGCGATGCCGCTATTCATGGCTACCCATTGAAGATGACCGAAATTGCAGCTACATTGGAAGGAACAGCTTACGTTACCCGCCAATCTGTACATAGCGTGCCGGCTATCCGAAAAGCTAAAAAGGCCATCCGAAAAGCATTCGAAAACTCAATGAACGGAAAAGGCTCCAACTTAGTAGAAATCGTATCAACTTGTAACTCTGGCTGGAAAATGACACCGGCAGCTGCAAACAAGTGGATGGAAGAAAACATGTTCCCATTCTACCAATTGGGTGACTTGAAAGATAAAGAATAAAACAGAAGACCTATGAAACAAGAAATCATTATAGCAGGATTCGGTGGTCAAGGAGTTTTGTCGATGGGCAAGATTCTGGCATATTCGGGATTGATGGAAGACAAGGAAGTGACTTGGATGCCGGCATACGGCCCTGAGCAACGTGGAGGTACCGCCAATGTAACCGTCATTGTAAGCGATGAACGCATCTCCTCTCCTATTTTGAGTCAATATGACACAGCCATCATCTTGAACCAACCCTCATTGGCCAAGTTCGAAAACAAGGTAAAACCTGGCGGTATCCTCATATACGACGGATACGGCATTATGGAGCCTCCTACCCGCAAGGACATTCAGGTATACCGCATTGATGCCATGGACGAGGCAACCGAACGTGGCATGGCCAAAACATTCAACATGATTGTGTTGGGCGGTTTGTTGAAGCTCCGCCCAATCGTTGAAATTGAAAGTGTATTGAAGGCTTTGCGTAAAACATTGCCGGAACGTCACCACAAGCTCATCCCGATGAATGAAGAAGCCATCCACATCGGTATGGACATCATCAAGCCGGTAGAAGTATAATATTCTTTAAAGGATAAAGAAAAAGGGGAAGCTTTCTTACACTGAAAGTTTCTCCTTTTCGTTTAATATTGTATCTTTGCGACATGATGAAGCAGAAATATATATACATCCTGATACTCCTTTTGTGCAGCACTCTTCTGACGAATGCACAAACCCAATTAACCAACAGATTCGGCTCCTCGGCAAGCGGTAGAAGCCTAGGCCAGCATGACCGTAACGGAAATCCGATAGATACAACCGCAGTAGTAGATGCAAGCACCATCCCTATCGGACTTTACTCATGGAAAGTCAGCAGACGTTTAGGAAACATTACCCCTATTCCTGTAGACACCTTGCAAACAGGTTTTCAAAACTCAAACGACACGGGTGGGCCAACAGGACAATACAATTATTTAGGTAACCTTGGTTCGCCTCGTTTGTCGCGTATATTCTTTGATCGCCGTGAAGAAAGTCAGTTCATCTTTACCGACCCCTACGATTTCACGGTACTTCGTCCGGAAGATGTGACTTTTACCAATACACTTTCTCCTTTTACCAACCTTACCTATTACAAAAGCTTCAATAGCCGTGATAGTGAAGAGCGATTCAAAAGCTATTTTGCCATCAATGCCAATAAACGGTTAGGTTTTGGTTTTTATATTGACTATCTGTATGGTAGAGGACTCTATCAAAACCAATCAACCGCCTTCTTCAATGGTGGATTGTTCTCCAGTTATCGGGGAGACAAATACAACATGCACTTCATCCTCAACAACGACAACTTGAAGATGCGTGAAAATGGTGGTATTACAGACGACAGATACATCACCGACCCACTCGGAATGGCAGAAGGCAAAAAACAATACAGCTCATCCGATATCCCGACACACCTGAACAAGGTATGGAATCATAATACCAGCTATCATGCTTTCTTGACTCATCGTTACAATGTGGGATTCTACAAAGAAAGAACAGATAGCGTAAATGCCGACTCCGTAAGAATCATCCGCGATTTCATCCCTGTCACAAGTTTTATCCATACGCTTGAATACGACCGGAATGGCCGAAAATACGTCACTCAGGACCACGCCCAAAACCAAGAATATTTTGAAAATACTTTCTTTGGCAATGACTCCATTGACAGAGACAAACGTACATCTATCCGAAACACTTTCGGCATCTCGTTACGTGAAGGATTCAACAAATGGGCCAAGGCCGGATTGACCGCATTCGTAACTCACGAATATCGTGATTTTACCTTGCCCGATTCAACCGACACCGGAAAACGTATCGCCAAGCATTACAAAGAAAATGTAGTTTATGTAGGTGGCGAATTACTGAAGGAGCAAGGTAAGTTGTTACACTATAAAGTGTTAGGCGAAATAGCAGTAGCAGGAGAAGATGCCGGCCAATTCCGCATCGAAGGTAATGGAGATTTGAATTTTAATTTCTTAAAAGACAGTGTCCGTTTGGAGGCTAACGCCTACATCAAAAATCTGAATCCTGTTTTCTTCTACCGCCATTTCCACTCCAAACATTATTGGTGGGACAATACCGACATGTCTAAAATCATGCGTACACGAGTGGAAGGTAAACTCAGTTTCCAACGATTGGGAACCACCTTACGGGTGGGTGTAGAGAACATCAAGAATTACACCTATGTGGACAACACTAGTATTCCTGTCCTCAACAACAATGGTGAGGTTAGTTCATACAAAAACAATGCCATGGTTAAGCAACACGACGGCAATATCCAAGTGTTTACGGCCATGTTGCAACAGAAACTAAAATTAGGAATTTTCCACCTTGACGGAGAAGTAGCATATCAGAAGTCAAGTGAATCATCCATCCTTCCATTGCCCGAATTGACGGCCTATGGTAATTTATACCTTAAAACAGGTTTGGCCAAGAAAGTACTTCAAGTGGAACTCGGAGCGGATGTACGATACTTTACCAAATATACTGCACCCGACTATTCACCGGTTATCGGCCAATTTTACTTGCAGAACCCTAATAATAAAGTATCTATTGGGGGATGTCCTATTGTCAATGTATATGCCAACTTGCATTTGAAGCGTACCCGTTTCTTTATCATGATGTATAACATAAACCAAACTTCCGGAAATTCACGCTATTTCTTGGCTCCTCACTATCCAGTAAACCCAAGAACCTTAAAACTCGGTCTTTCCTGGAATTTCTTTGACTAACATCTCATGAACAGGCTTTTCAAAGACTTCATAATTGGATGGATTTTCCTAACGATGCTTTTCACAATCTTTTCTTGTAAAGAAGCCGAAAAGCACCCCGTTACTCATCGTGATTATCCGGACATCATGAAATCCGGCCAATTAAATGCCGTAACGGAATACAACTCCATCAGCTTTCATGCATTCGAAGATACTCTCACCGGTCTTCATTATGAATTGTTGCAAGCATTTGCCAAAGAAAAAGGTCTGACTATCAACATTACTCCGGAAATGAGTTTGGAGAAAAGAGCCGAGGGGATGATAAACGGGAAATACGACCTTCTTGCCAACAACGTACTCATTACAAGCGACCGAGAAGACTCTTTACTATTTACACGCCCCATTTTGCTAGGCAAGCAAGTCTTGGTGCAACGCAAGGCTCAATCGGAAACAGACAGTACCTATATCCATAGCCATCTGGAATTGTCCAACAAGACCTTGTTCGTAGTAAAAGGCTCTCCTTCCATCTATCGCATCCGTAATCTAAGCAACGAAATTGGCGATACCATCTTCATTCAGGAAGTTGACAAGTATGGAATGGAGCAATTGTTAGCCATGGTAGCCCATGGAGAAATAGATTATGCCGTATGCGACGAGGGAATAGCTAAAGCCTCCATTGCAGAACTTCCCAATTTGGATATTGATACCAACATTAGCTTTACCCAATTCTATTCATGGGGAGTGAACAAGAATAGTCCTATTCTATTAGACACATTGAATGTTTGGATAGAACGCTATAAAAAGACACCCGAATTCCGGAAACTAATCAAGAAATATTCCTATACCACCAACTAACACACTACAGGTAATGATTAAGTTAGATAAAGTCAAATGGGGATTCATCGGTTGTGGAGAAGTAACCGAGAAGAAAAGCGGTCCTGCCTTCAGTATGATTAAGAACTCTGAAGTAGTAGCCGTGATGAGCCGTAATGCAGAAAAAGCCGAATCTTATGCCAAGCGGAATCATATTCCCCGTTGGTATACAGACGCCCAATTACTGATTGGCGACGAGGATGTCAATGCCATATACATTGCCACCCCTCCTTCTTCGCATGCAACTTTTGCTATCATGGCCATGAAAGCCGGCAAACCGGTTTACATCGAAAAGCCTATGGCCGCCAGCTATGAGGATTGTGCACGCATCAATCGTATTTCGAAGGAAACGGGCATCCCTTGCTTTGTTGCCTATTACCGCCGTTATCTCCCCTATTTTCAAAAGGTACGCGACATGGTGCAACAAGGTGTGATAGGAAATGTCATCAATGTACAACTCCGATTTGCACAACCCCCACGTAACTTGGATTATAACAACAAGAACTTACCTTGGCGTGTTCAACCAGACATTTCCGGAGGCGGATATTTTTACGACTTGGCACCCCACCAGTTGGATTTGTTGCAAGAAATGTTCGGATGCATTCTCGAAGCCGAAGGATACAAGAGTAACCGTGGTGGATTATACGATGTAGAAGATACCATCAGTGCTTGTTTC
>JAFQNW010000094.1 GCA_017420875.1 Bacteroidaceae bacterium | reverse complement strand
GTTCGGCATCCGAGTATCCGAATCGATGATTCTCCGTAAGGGTTTTGAAATTCTTGATGAAGAAGTAATCAACAAGGTCGGATTGCCTTGTTTCATCAAGCCAAACGCCGGCGGTTCCAGCTTCGGTGTCACCAAGGTCAAGACGAAGGAAGATATCCAACCGGCCATTGAAAAAGCTTTCAACGAAAGTGACGAGGTGATGATTGAAGCTTTCATGCAAGGGACAGAAATCACTTGCGGTTGTTACAAGACCAAGGACAAGGAAGTGGTATTCCCGATTACAGAAGTCGTGACCAGCAACGAATTCTTCGACTACGATGCCAAGTACAACGGCCAAGAAGACGAAATTACTCCGGCACGTATTCCGGAAGAAACAGCCGAACGCGTACGCTTGCTCACTTCGGCCATCTATGACATCTTGGGATGCGACGGTATCATCCGGATTGACTACATCATTACCGAAGGCGAAAAGGTAAACTTGCTGGAAATCAATACCACACCGGGCATGACAGCAACCAGCTTCATTCCTCAACAGGTACGTGCCGCTGGTCTTGACATCAAAGACGTGATGACCGATATCATTGAAAACAAATTCAATTAACCTTAAAATATAAAGCCATGAACATACCTGCTGAATTTGACGAAATTCGTCCGTATGCTCCCGAAGAGCTTCCACAAGTGTTTGAAGAACTGATTGCCGATCCAATGTTCAAGGCGGTAGTCGGTCAGGTGATGCCGGGCATTCCTTTCGATATGATTGCTGCCCAAATGCGTCAGTGCAAGACCAATCTGGATTTCCAGAAGGCTTTCTTCTATAGACTTCTGAAAGACTTGGTACAGAAATGTGCCAAAGGATTGGTATTCGATTGCTCCGCCATCAAGGACAAGTCCATCAACTATACCTTCATTTCCAATCACCGTGACATTGTGCTCGACTCGGCCCTCTTGTCGGTTGTACTGATTGAAAATGGTATGAATACGGTAGAAATCGCCATCGGCGACAACTTGTTGATTTATCCATGGATCAAGAAGATTGTCCGCATCAACAAGTCGTTCATCGTGAAGCGTGGCTTGGGCTTGCGCGAACAGTTGAAGTCTTCCATGCTCATGTCCAGCTATATGCACTACGCCATCTCGCAGAAGCATGAAAACATTTGGATTGCCCAACGTCAAGGACGTGCCAAGGATTCCAACGACCGCACTCAAGACAGTATCCTGAAGATGATGGTCATGGCTGGCGAGGGCGACATCTTCGACCGACTGAAAGAAATGAACCTCGTTCCTCTGTCACTCTCTTACGAATTCGATCCTTGCGATTACCTGAAGGCAAAAGAGGCTCAACAAAAGCGTGACGATACCAACTTCAAGAAGAGCGAAGCTGATGACTTGACCAATATGCAAATCGGCATTTATGGCTACAAGGGACACATCCATTTTCAAACAGCCGCTTGTATCAATGCCGAATTGGATGAGATCAAGTCACGCAACCTTCCGAAGACCGAAGTGTTCACCGTCATTGCTGAATTGATAGATAAACACATCCATCAAAACTATCACCTCTATCCGTGCAACTACATTGCATTGGACACGTTGAATGGCGAGAATAAGTTTACCGACAAGTATACAGAGGAAGATAAGGCACAATTCGAAGGCTATTTGGCTAAGCAAATGGAAAAGATAGATTTGCCCAACAAGGATTTGGACTTCTTGCGTCAATACATGCTGACCATGTATGCAAATCCGGCCATCAATCATCTGAAAGCCACTAACGCGTGAAAAACTTGATAAAAGCATATTGTCTCTTCCTTGCCGCAACTATATTGATTGGTTGCGGTGAGGATGAATATGTTTATCCAGACCTCATCACCGAAATGGTTTGTTTGAAAACAAACGCAGAAGGATTTGGAACCCAAATCGTTACCGACGAGGGCAAAGTTTGGCATCTCCGAGAAGGGAATCAGCCAAATAGTCTTACCACCGACTCCATTTATCGAGTAGTATGTCGATATGCTCCACAAACGCCTTCAGAAGGCACGAGCCTTGAAGCTACGGCTTATTCTTTCTTGTCTGTCATTGCTCCGATTCCACTCCCCACGACCAGTTTTGAAGCCATCTATACCGACCCTGTAAGTATCCAAAGTATTTGGAGAAGCGGTGATTATCTGAACATGATTCTAAACATCAAAATCAAAGAAAAAGGTTCGAAGCTTGCATTCATCGAGGACGGGATTTCAACCGGTGATAATGGGAAACAGACATTAAACCTTACACTTTTTCATAACCGTAACAACGACATCGAGGGGTTTGACCAGAAATATTATCTTTCCGTCCCTTTGTGGCATTACCACAACATCTTACAGAAAGGTGACGCCATCGTTTTCAACCTAAACACTTATAAAGAAGGCATGACCAGCCGAATATTCACTTATTAAGACCCTTTAATCATGAAAGCCCCATCACGAATACTTTTTGTCCTACTAATAGCATCAAGCCTGAGTGCTTGCGTGCCATATAAAAATCTATCTACCCATCGGTTTGAGAAAAAGATTCAAGACGACCAAATCCAGTTAGTAGATGTCCGTACGCCAGAAGAATATGCAGAAGGTCATATCCCCGGCAGCATTAATATCGATGTAAAAGCCGAAGAAAGATTTCCAATTTTGGTCGATAGCTTATTAAATCCGAATCAAAAAGTTGCCGTCTATTGCCGTAGCGGGCGACGTAGTCGCAACGCTGCCAAAATTCTTACCGACAAAGGTTTTAAAGTATACAATCTTGACAAAGGCATCTTGAATTGGAAAGAGAAAGGCCGGGAAGTTGTTGAATAAACAAATTCTGTTTTCGAAGTGATCTAAAAGCCTCAACATAAAAACGTGCTGACGTTTCAGGTAAAACGTCAGCACGTTTTTTTATTTCGTGAAGGCATTTACCAAAAGTGCCTTCACAAATTCCTTAAAGTACTTGAAGCATCCGCTTCAATACCACCGTTGCCGAAATCTCTCGGTTGGCTGCTTCGGGGATGACGAGGGAAGTCGGTGCTTCGATGACATCATCGGTCACAATCATGTTACGACGAACCGGAAGGCAATGCATAAAGTGAGCATTATTGGTCACCGCCATGTGAGCCGCATCTACCGTCCAACTCATGTCCTTGCAAAGAATCCTGCCATAATCTTCCGGACGAGTCACACCCGGACAAGCCCAATTCTTGGCATAGATAAAATCGGCTCCTTCGAAAGCCTTCAACTGGTTGTATTCCACCTTGGCACCACGCACGAAAGCCGGATCAAGTTCATAACCTTCGGGATGAGTGATTACGAAATCCACATCGGCTTCGTTCATAAAGTCGGCAAACGAATTGGGAACTGCCTGAGGCAATGCTTTCGGATGAGGAGCCCAAGTCAACACTACTTTCGGGCGATCTTTCTTCTTATATTCCTCAATGGTAATCAGGTCGGCAAAAGCTTGCAGAGGATGACCGGTAGCAGCTTCCATCGAGAAGACCGGTTTGCCCGAATACTTGATGAACTGATTGAGAATCTTTTCGGTATAATCATCCTCACGGCTTTCAAATTGGGCAAACGAACGCACACCGATGATGTCGCAATACGATGCCATGACCGGGATTGCCTCCAAAAGGTGTTCACTCTTGTCGCCATCCATAATAACGCCACGCTCAGTTTCCAATTTCCAGGCACCTTGATTCACGTCGAGCACGATGACATCCATGCCCAAATTACGAGCAGCCTTTTGAGTACTCAAACGAGTACGCAAACTATTATTAAAGAATATCAGCAAGCAAGTTTTATGCTTACCCAACGATTCATATTTATAACGATCTTGCTTGATTTCGAACGCTTCTTGCAGGGCTGTCTTCAAATCGCCCAAATCGAATACATTTCTATAATATCTCATAAGATTTATGATTGATGGTTTTGATTGCTTTTGAAAATGCAAAGATAAAGAATTTAATCAATTTGTAAGAAGAAATGCTGAATAAAAAACTATCCATAAAAATCACCTTATTTACACAAAAAAGCCGTATCTTTACCGAGTTAAATTTAACTCATAAATTCATGAAAAACATCTATTTAAAAAATGTGTGGATGCTGATAACTTGTTTATTGGCTTTATCAGTTCAAGCACAAGTGTCACCTAAGAAATTCAAAAAGGCAAAAGGTATCGAAGTAACTTACCAATCAAGCTACAAAGGCAAGGTTCGCCCCGGAGAAATGATTATGAAGGTCAACGGAGACCAAGTGGCCTTGGAAAGCATCATGCCCAAACGGGATAATCAGCCGGCAAACGATGGCCGACCGGTTTACAAACTTCCCGTGACTAAAAGCTACATGGACTACTCTGCCAATGAATATTATCGCTGGGCCGAACTTCCGAGTGGTGAAATCATATCTTCGGCTACGGCCTACGAGATGGACAAAGATTTGAAAGTCATCGGTCAGGAAAAGTATCTAGGTTTAAATTGTACCGTGGTACGCACATCGGTTCGTTCGAACACCATCGAAATTTGGTATACCAATGACTTGGCCTTCCGCGGAACCCCACAACCCAACATGGGCGTGCCCAACGGATTGGTACTCCGCGTAGTACGCAATGGAGATACCGTACAAGAAGCTACCGCTATTACTCCGGTAAAAGAAGAACAATCACTCCTTCCTACCTCATGGGGTACCCAAATGATTGCTGAAGTTTACCAATATAAAATCAACCATAGCAATGTGATTACCATACCTGTATTCGAAGAACAAAACGTATGCTTCAACAATGCCAAGTTCCCAGAAAAATTGGAGGACGGTGTTTCGTATAGTGTAGGTGGTGGCACCATCTTAATGAAGAAAGTGAAGCTGCCCGACTATGTAAAGGACCGCAGCGTCTTCGTAGAATTGATTCAATGGTCGGATGGAGATGCTTACGACCGTACCGGCTCAGTATTCGTGATTCCGACCGATAAGAAGCAATCATTCCTGGATGCAATGAAAGACCTTAAGAGTGTACCTCACTTTACTTCCGACAATGAAAACTACCACGGTTTGGTTTCTACAGAAGACTACAACGCCCCGTTGGAACTGATGCGTTTCTTCACCGGCTTCGGTGTACGTCAGTACAACCATAACATTGTACCAGGACAGGAATGGTCAGACTCAGTGCTTTACAAAACCGAAGTAACGGCCTTGGCCGACCGTTTACAAGGCGAAGTATGGGTAGCAGCCTACATCGGAAACTGGGATGCCAAAGGCCATAAGATAACCTTGAAGATGAAATATTATCCGGATGAAAATCGCCGTATGTATAAAGTAACCCCACTGTTCAATACCGTAAACTATCTGGAACAAGCCGGCCAGCCTTATCCAGTATTTATGCTGAACGACAAGTTGAACGCCAAGTTCACCCTGAAGGAGCCGGTAAAGAATGCTGTACTCTATTTTACAACAACCGGCCATGGCGGTTGGGGCAATGGAGACGAATTCAACCAGAAGCCAAACACCATCTACCTGAATGGCGACAAAGTTATCTCGTTCGTACCTTGGCGTGACGATTGCGGTACCTATCGCAATTGGAACCCATGTTCAGGAAACTTCTCCAACGGCCTTAGCTCATCCGATCTAAGCCGTTCGAACTGGTGTCCGGGTACCGTCACTAATCCGGAATACATCTACTTAGGCGACTTAGACGCCGGTGAGCACACCATTACCGTAGAGATTCCGCAAGGAGCACCTGAAGGTGGAAGCAACAGTTATTGGTGCTTGTCTGGAACATTACTTTATGAATAAATAACTAAAGATTAACTCTGAAACATAATTATAACTCATAAATCATGAAAAAAAGCCTTTCTCTTTTATGTTCACTGGCTTTAGCCGGAACATTCATTAGCTGCGGTACTACGACCGACAATACCGCACAGAAGGATTACACACAATATGTGAATCCATTTATCGGAGCTGCCGACAACGGACATACCTTCCCCGGTGCTTGTGCTCCTTTCGGCATGATACAAACCAGCCCCGTAACTGGTGCAGTGGGTTGGAGATACTGTTCGGAATACGTGAACGAAGACTCTGAAATTTGGGGCTTCACACAAACTCACCTCAACGGTACAGGATGTATGGACTTGGGCGACTTGCTGATTATGCCGGTAACAGGCAACCGCACCCGAGCCTGGGATGGTTATCGTAGCAGTTTTAAAAAGGAACACGAAGCAGCCACTCCCGGATATTACACCGTAGAGTTGCAAGAGCCGAACGTAAAGGCTGAGCTCACCGCATCAACCCGTGTAGCATTCCACCGTTATACCTATCACAAGGCAGATTCGGCCTCGGTACTTATCGACTTGCAACATGGCCCGGCTTGGAATGAAAAACAATATCATTCGCATGTACGTTCTTGCGAAACAAATTGGGAAGATGCACAAACCTTGACTGGACATGTAAATAACAGCGTATGGGTAAACCAAGATTACTACTTCGTCGTGAAGTTCAATCGACCGGTAAAGGAACACATCTACTTGCCACTGGCTGAAACAGAAAAAGGTCACCGTATCGTAGCTAGCTTCGACATGAAGCCAGAAGACGAACTATTGGTAAAAATTGCCCTTTCTACCACCGGTGTAGAAGGTGCCAAGAAGAATCTGGAAGCTGAAGTGCCGGGGTGGGAATTTGAAGCCACTCGACAAGCTGCCAAGGATAGTTGGAACAGTTACTTTGCTCGCATTGATGTGACAGGCACAGAAGACCAACTGATGAACTATTATACCTCTTTCTATCATGCATTGATTCAACCAAACCAAATCTCGGATGTGGACGGTATGTATCGTAATGCCAAAAACGAAGTGGTGAAGACAGCCGGTGATGCTTTCTATTCTACTTTCTCACTGTGGGATACCTATCGTGCAGCTCATCCATTCTACACCATCATGATTCCTGAACGTGTAGACGGTTTCATCAACTCGTTGATTGAAAACGGTGAAGCACAAGGTTTCATCCCTATCTGGGCATTGTGGGGCAAGGACAATTATTGTATGGTGGCTAACCACGGTGTAGCCGTAGTAGCCGAAGCTTATCGCAAAGGTTTCCGTGGCTTCGATGCAGAACGTGCTTTCAACATCATGAAACGCACACAAACTGAATCGCACAAGTTGAAATCTGATTGGGAAACTTACATGAAGTATGGTTACTTCCCTACAGACTTGATTCGTGCTGAATCGGTATCTTCTACTCTCGAATCTGTTTATGATGACTATGCAGTATGGGACATGGCAACTCGTATGGGTAAGACAGAAGATATTGAGTACTATGCCAAGCGTAAGGATTTCTATAAAAACTTGTTCGACACCCAAACTCAATTCATGCGTCCTCGTTTAGCCGATGGAACTTGGAGAAGTCCATTCGATCCTAGCCGTATCGGGCACTCTGAAAGTGTAGGCGGCGACTACACCGAAGGCAATGCATGGCAATACACCTGGCATGTACAACACGATGTACCAGGTTTGATTGAACTCTTTGGAGGTGAAGAAGCATTCACTCACAAATTGGATTCATTCTTTACTTTGAAGCTAGAAACCAATGCTGCCGACGTAACAGGTCTCATTGGACAATATGCACATGGTAATGAACCTAGCCACCACGTAGCATACCTTTACAACTTAGCAGGAAAACCTGAACGTACCCAAGAATTAATCCGCAAGATTTTTGACACACAATATCGTCCAGAACCAGACGGTCTTTGCGGAAACGACGACTGCGGACAAATGTCTGCATGGTATATGTTCTCGGCTATGGGCTTCTATCCGGTAGATCCTGTAAGTGGCAACTATGTATTTGGTGCCCCACAGATGCCTAAGATTGTTTTGAATCTAACCGATGGCAAGACCTTTACCGTCATTGCAGAAGGCATTTCTGAAGAAAACAAATACGTGGAAAGCATCACACTCAACGGTCAGCCATATACCAAGAATTACATCACTCATGAAGATGTCATGAAGGGAGGAACTTTGGTATTCAAGATGAAAAAATAATTAATGGAATAAAGAGAAAATAAAAACTAAGAATTATGAAAAAGACAACATTGTTTTTGTGTAGTCTTATTCTGACCGGTATTGGTTTCAGCTGTAGTACGGCTGAAACCAATACTACGATTAAAGACTACACACAATATGTAGATCCTTTCATCGGAGGATTTGAGAATGGTCATACATTCCCTGGAGCATGTGCCCCTTTCGGTATGCTTCAACCTAGCCCTGTAACAGGAGCAATCGGATGGAAGTATTGCGGCGAATACTCGTATGCAGACTCCATTATTTGGGGATTTACCCAAACGCACTTGAATGGTACAGGTAGTATCGATTTAGGCGACTTACTGATTATGCCTGTTACCGGCAATCGCACCCGTGCATGGGACGGTTATCGTAGCAAGTTCTCTAAAGAAAACGAAGCAGCATCACCGGGATACTATACAGTAGAACTGGATGAACCGGGAGTAAAGGCTGAAATAACTGCGACGACCCATGCCGCCATCTATCGCTACACTTACCACAAAGCAGACTCAGCTTCGATGCTCATTGACTTGCAGCATGCTCCTTCAGGCAACGAAAAGAGATACCACTCCAACGTATTGAAATGTGAGTACAATTGGGAAGATGCCCAAACCTTGACTGGCCATGTCAAGAACAAAGCATGGATTGAACAAGACTACTTCTTCGTATTGCAATTCAACCGTCCGGTAACAGAACGCATCAACCTTCCGATGGCTGAAGCTGAAAAAGGACAACGCATTATCGCCAGCTTCGACATGAAGCCGGAAGATGAATTGTTGGTTAAATTGGCTTTATCAACAGCCAGCGTGGAAGGTGCCAAGAAAAACTTGAATACCGAAATCCCTCATTGGGAATTTGACACCACTCACCAACAAGTAAAAGACGAATGGAATAGTTATTTGAGTAGAATTGATGTAAAGGGTAGCAAGGAACAATTGTTGAATTACTATACCTCTTTCTATCACTTGCTTATGCAACCAAACGAAATCTCGGATGTGGATGGTATGTACCGTAACACAAACGATGAGACCGTAAAGGCACAAGGCGAAGCATTCTATTCTACTTTCTCCTTGTGGGATACATATCGTGCAGCGCATCCATTGTACACTATCATCACTCCAGAACGTGTAGATGGTTTCATTACCTCCTTGCTCGAACATGGCGAAGCTCAAGGTTTCCTTCCTATCTGGGCTTTATGGGGTGTTGACAACTTTGGTATGATTGCCAATCATGGTGTTCCTGTAGTGGTTGAAGCTTATCGCAAAGGCTTCAAAGGATTTGATGCCGAACGTGCTTACAACATGGTAAAGGCTTCACAAACAGTTCCACACAAACGTAAGTCCTATTGGGATATGTACATGAAATATGGCTATTATCCAACAGACTTGATGGATACAGAATCGGTTTCGTATACACTCGAATGTGTCTACGATGACTATGCTGCAGCCGTAATGGCCAAAGACATGGGCAAGACAGAAGATGCCGAATATTTTGGCAAACGTGCAAATTTCTACAAGAATCTGTTTGATACAGAAACTCAGTTCATGCGTCCTCGTAAGGCAGATGGTTCTTGGAGAGCTCCTTTCAATCCAAGTGCAGTAGGCCACTACCAGACTGGTGGAGACTATACCGAAGGTAATGCATGGCAATATACTTGGCACGTACAACACGATGTACCAGGTTTGATTGAACTCTTTGGCGGTGCAGACAAGTTCAAGACTAAGCTTGACTCTTTGTTTACTGTCGAATTGCAGACAAATGCTGTTGACGTAACCGGTTTGATTGGTCAATACGCACACGGAAACGAACCTAGCCACCACGTAGTTTATATGTATACTATTGCTGGCTATCCAGAACGAGCACAAGAATTAATCCGTGAAATCTTTGACACTCAATACAAGCCAGAACCTGATGGCCTTTGTGGTAACGACGACTGTGGACAGATGTCAGCATGGTACATGTTCTCTGCCATGGGATTCTATCCGGTAGACCCTGTTAGTTGCAACTATGTATTCGGAGCACCACAGATTCCACAAATCACCTTGAACCTGAACAATGGCAAGACATTTACCGTCATTGCTGAGAACCTTTCAGAAGAAAACAAATATGTAGAAAGCATTACTTTCAATGGTCAACCTTATACCAAGAATTACATCACTCATGACGATGTAATAAATGGAGGTACCTTGGTATTCAAGATGAAAAAATAAAGCTCACATCTTATCAAATAAAAAGAGAGCATCCAATTTAGGATGTTCTCTTTTTATTTGATAAGATGTGGTGAAGCTATTACAACTCAAATTTTCCATTCAAGCGAATATCATTCGAAGCTGCACCTACCATAACCTTGAATTCACCCGGTTCAACCACTTCTTCCAAGTTCATATTATAAATGGACAATTCTTTCTTTCCTAAATTGAAAGTAACCTTCTTGCTTTCACCTTTCTTCAAGCTGATACGTTCAAATGCTTTCAACAAAATTGGGGCTTGAGCTACTGAAGCCACCATATCACGGATATAAAGCTGAACCACTTCATGACCGTCACGATCGCCTGTGTTAGTTACTGTACAGCTTACAGTCTGAAGCACATCCTTACCATCACCAGGTTTGATTTCCAGGTTGCTATAATCGAACTTTGTATAGCTCAAACCATAACCAAATGAATAGAGTGCATTGGCTTCACCATCCATATAAGCACGTTGCTTGCCCTTCGAGTAATAAATAGGCAACTGACCTTCGTTGCGAGCAATGGATACCGGCAAACGACCAGCAGGATTGTAATCACCGAACAATACATCAGCAATACCATGACCACCTTCACCACCTGGATACCATGCAGTCAACAAGGCATTAGCCTTTTCTGCTGCAAGGTTCATCTTCAAGGTACGTCCCTGAATGTAAACTACTACCAACGGCTTGCCTGTTTCAATCAAAGCCTGCATCAATTTTTCTTGGTCACCTAGGAGATCAAGAGTGCTACGGTCGTAACCTTCACCACAGTCCATATCGAGCAATACTTGTCCTTCTTCATCATTAGCAATAGCAGCAGCAGTTGCCTCATACTTCACTCTGAAGTCGCGAGCACTGGAACCACCGACTACCAACACCACTACATCCGATTCCTTTGCAGCCTTTACTGCAGCTGGGATATCGCTCATAGTCACGTCTCGGATGGCACACCCCTTCACATAGTTCACCTTAGTATTCTTTGACACTGCAGCTTGGATACCTTCTAACGGAGTGATAATGAACTTGTCATCCTGAGGAGCGGTATAGTCCCCCAACTGATTGTATTGTGTATCTGCATTCGGTCCAATCACTGCAATGCTCTTGATATCCTTACTCAAAGGAAGAATACCATCGTTCTTTAAAAGCACTGTACCTTCACGTGCTACTTCACGAGCTACCTGGCGATGAGCTTCCGAACGTACATACTTCTTGGCATCCTTAGGCGATACATACGGATTTTCAAACAATCCCATCTTGAATTTCAAACGAAGAATATTGGCTACAGCCTGATCCACATACTTCATGTCCAAACGACCTTCATTCAACAGCTCCAAAGTACGCTTTCCATAAGCATTGGCACCTAGGTCCATATCCACACCGGCTTCCAACGAAAGTTTACCGGCTTCTTTTGTATCCTTGGCTACATGGTGCGTTCCTGCAATACCATCAATACTATACAAGTCGGAATATACAAATCCTTTGAAGCCCCACTTGCCACGCAAAATGTCTGTCAACAAGAATTTATTGGAAGTACAAGGTACACCATCAATTGAATTATACGAAGTCATGATGGTAGCCAAACCATTTTCTACCGCCATCTTCATCGGAGGAAGGAAATCAGAGAACAATTGATTCATGCCTACCATGGCACGGTCACCATTATGACCACCTTCCGGAGTTCCATAAGCAGCAAAGTGCTTTACCGTAGAATATAAATGCCTTCCATCGTTTTGCACATCCCCTTGCATACCTTTCATATAGGCTACACCCAAGATACCGGCCAACATCGGATCTTCGCCAAAGCTTTCTTCCATACGTGACCAACGCGGTTCGCGTGAAATATCCAATACCGGTCCATACCCAACGTTAGCACCTTGCAGACGTGCTTCGAATGCCACCACTTCACCAGCCCTACGGAGCAAGTCTTCATTCCATGTACTTGCCATAGACAAACCGGTAGGAAAGACTGTTGCCCCGATAGCCATGTGCCCGTGTGGAGTTTCTTCTGCAAACAACACAGGAATACCCAAACGAGTTTCCTCCACGGCAAATTTTTGAAGTTTGTTCAAGGCCTCAGCTGCCAGTTCCGGAGTCAATCCTGTCTCCAATGTCTTACGAGTCCATGGGTCAGCACGCAACACAGCCCAATACGATCCAATCGGCATGCCGCTTCCCATTTGCTTCTTATACAAATCAGACACTTCCACCTTGTTACCCGTCTTGGTATACATCTCCCAACCCAGCGGGCAACAGAGCTGCCCTACCTTCTCTTCCGGAGTCATTCTTTCCAACAAGTCCTTCACACGATCTTCTATCGAAGCGGAAGCTTGTTTATACAGCGGTTGCTGTGCCACAGCCTGCCCTGCTACAAAAAACAAAGCAGCCGCTAATACATGTTTCATTCTCATTGTCCTATTTTTTTAGTTTAAATTGCAAAGCTATTGGTTCATTCTTCAAGCCTTTTGGCAAAGTTACCACAACCTTACCTTCCTTTACTTTATACTTGGCACCCTTATTGTTATTCAGCACCTTTACCTTTCCCTTCGGAATATTTACCATCCACTCAATAGTTTCCGGCAAAGTTTCACCGTCGGCTACGGTATAGATGGCATAAAGTGTTTCTCCATCCTTATCGGCAGTAAACCACACATTTCCATCGTTGTAATGTGGAGTGATACGAGTATTGTAAATGGCCTGTCCATTCTGACGCAACCAGTTTCCTACTTCGTGCAAACGTTCTACAATAGGCTGTTCAATCACACCATCAGCAGTAGGGCCTACCCCTAACAAGAAGCAACCACCCTTCGCACAAATCTCAGCCAAAAGATTGATTACCGTTTGAGGTGATTTATAAGGAGCATTCGGCACCCAACCCCAGTCGTGACTCAACGTAATACAGCTTTCCCACGGATAGTTAAGTTGTGTTTCTGGGATACCACGTTCCGGTGTTTGGTAATTCTCGTTCTTTCCACGGATACTTCTGTCCACAGAAATCAAACCAGGATGTTTCTTACGTGCCTTTTCCAATACACGATCCAAATTCACATCATCACCAGTCACCCATCCGCCATCCAACCAAAGGATGTCAAAGTTTCCATAATTGGACATCAATTCATTCAACTGATTTTCAGTAAATTCCTGATAATTCTTCCACCATTCAGGATGTTGCTTCACTTTATAATTATGAAGGCGGTTCGGAGTGGCATAGTAAGGATTCCAATACCACTTGCAGTTCCAATCCGGCTTAGAGAAATAACATCCCATCATGAAGCCTCGTTTACGGAATGCATCCCATACATGACGGGCAACATCCTTCCTAGGATCGTTCTTGAAAGCTCCGTTAGCAATGGAGAAATCCGTATACTTCGTATCAAACATACAGAATCCGTCGTGATGCTTACTCGTAAAAATCATGTACTTCATACCTGCATCTTCCATCACTTCTGCCCACTGATCTGGGTCAAAGTTCACCGGGTTCAACTTATCCTTCAAGCCGAAATACCACTTCTTATATTCTTCGTATGGAAGGTTCTCTTTGCGAGTAATCCAATCCACATCTTCCGAGCAGATAGACCAAGATTCTACAATTCCAGGAACAGAATATAATCCCCAGTGAAACAACACACCAAACTTCTGGTCTTGCCACTTGTCAAGTTTTTCCAAGACTTGCGGATCAGTAGGCCATACATAGTCCGTTGCTTTGGACTGCTCGTGTACAAATCCTTGTACTTGCTGTGCCTGCACATTCATTGCCAAAGCCACTCCGGCCAGGCATCCCATTATCTTTTTCCAGTTTTTCATCATTCTTACTTCTTTACGTTGAAACTTAATGCAACCGGTTCGTTCTTCAAACCTTTCGGCAATTTTACAATCACTTTACCATCTTTACAAGTATAGCTTACAGCACGTTTTCCTTTCAGAAGTGTCATTCTACCTATAGGTTCATTACCCTCCCATTCAATGGTTTCCGGCAGTTCTTCTCCATCAGGCAACGCATAAATCGCATACAGCGTCTTTTCGTTCTTATCGGCAGTGAACCATACGTTACCCGTATTGTAATTAGGAGTAATACGAGTATGATAAATAGCCTTTCCGTTCACCTTCAACCACGCTCCGATTTCCTTCAAAATCGCTTCTACTTCCGGTTGGATCAAACCTTGCGGAGTAGGGCCGACACCCAATGCCAAACTACCACCCTTCGCACAAATTTCAGCCAACATACCAATCACCTTTCTCGGGGTCTTGAATACCGGATTGGCTACCCATCCCCAATCATGGCTCAAGGTGATACAACTTTCCCACGGATAGTTCAATTGCTTAGCAGGAATGCCACGTTCCGGAGTCTGATAATTTTCATTCCGCCCCTTAATCGCACGATCCACACTGATCAAACCCGGTTGAGTAGTAGAGCGTACTTCAGCCAACAATTTGTCCAAGCCTACTTCTTCGCCTTTTACCCAACCACCATCCAACCACAGGATGTCGAAGCTGCCATAACCGGTCATCAATTCCTTCAACTGATTATAAGTGTATTCCTGATAATTTTTCCACCATTCCGGGTGACGTTCCTTCTTGTAGTTAATACCACGTCGAGGTGTATCATATTCGGGATTCCAGAACCATTCACAGTGCCAGTCTGGCTTTGAGAAATAACATCCCATCATGAAGTTCTTCTTACGGAAAGCATCCCACACATGACGGGCGATATCCTTTCGAGGGTCATTTTTAAAGGCGCCATTAGCAATAGAAAAGTCTGTATATTTTGTATCATACATACAGAACCCATCATGATGTTTCGTTGTGAAAATCATGTACTTCATACCAGCTTCTTCCATGATGCGTGCCCACTGGTCTGGATCAAAGTCTGTAGGATTGAATTCATCAATCAACCCAAAGTACCATTTCTTATAATCATAGTAGCTATCCATGGGGCGTACAATCCAGTCTTCGGAGCAAATGTTCCATGACTCCACGATACCGGGCACCGAATAAAGTCCCCAATGAAACAACACACCAAATTTCTGGTCTTGCCACTGGTCGAGTTTGGCAAGCACCCCTTTATCGGTAGGCCATTCATACCCATCCGATTGTCCATGAACGAAACTGTTTTCCGACTGTGCATTCAAGTTCAGGGTTATTCCTAAACCCAGCAATGCCACAATCCATGCTTTCATCATTTTCATAAGTCTTGATTTATAGTTAATACTTATTTTCTTCCAGCCATTTCAAGTTAAACCGATAATGGATTCGGCTACTCAAGATATGAATCATTCCGTCTGGGGTCTGTGTACCCGCCAGATATCCTCTCGGTTCGGCATGAGTCGCATCCATAGTAAAATATCCGGTCCATGCACCCCCATTCAAATGACGTTCCTTCCCATCAACCATCAACCGTTTCACCGGCCAAGTCTTTCCTTCATCATACGAAAGAGCAGCATACATACCATAGCCCTTTATTTTGTTCCCCTTTGAATCTGTAAATTCCATTCCAAGATCCTGTTTCCGGGTGCGTTGAGGATGGTCTGTAAACGAGACGAGCAAAATAGGACCTTCTTTCAGCCTCATCAAAACCAAACGTTGTCCCCCATCAATGGCTGGGAATTCTGAAAGATGGTATTCCCAAGTCTTCCCCATATCTTTAGAGATACTCATAGGCATTATCTTTTTACCCTTTTCTCCTATCAAACTATTACCACGTCCTAAGGCCAACAAATGACCATTCTTCAGACGTACCACCCCCGCATGAATACCGGCAATGGTTGTCCCTATTCCACCATCTTTAAAATCAGGCATCGGAGCCCCATCCCACGGGTCATTCCAAGTTTGTCCACCATCCTTACTGATATGAACCGCTGCCCCATCGTGACTACCCGGACCAGCATCACAAACTTGAATCATCCATCCTTCGGGAGTCATCGAGGTTCCCGATACCACTTGATGCCGTTTCGTATGTTCGGGAGCTATAATCTTGGATTTCGACCATGAGAAGCCATTATCTGTACTTGTCCGCATTACCATCATCAGGTTCTGCCAATCTCCAGCAGCCTCTACGCCATTAAAATGGAACAATTTTCCCTTTCCATCGTTGAACAAAGAAGAACCCGTCATATTTCGGTCTGGAACTTTATAAAACAATTCAGCCGAAGTCCATTCCGTAGCTCCCGGATGCAATCTAGAAGAAAGCACCACCATGCCACGGCCATTTTCGGCATTGGCTGAGAACCAGATGGCTAACAAGTCTCCATTTTCACACCAAGTTACAGATGGTTGGTGATTATGCTTATAGAAAGGAACATTAGCTCCGCTTATCGGAGGACGGACAAAAACGATTGGTTCCATAAAAACAGGCTTCGTCAAATCCAAAGCCTTCGTCGATAGAGCCTCCTCACACTCTACCACTCTAAAACCCGTCAGCGAATGTTTGTCTTCAGGAATCATAGCCATTCGGTTTGCACTACGCAGATATTCATCGGGGGTGTGATGGCTTCCCCCACGGGTCACTCGGAATTCTCCTTCTACAGGCCCTTTGGGATCTATCTGTTTACCAGCCTCATACGGGCCGTACCAATCCATACACCATTCTTCTACGTTTCCATGCATATCATACAAGCCGAATGCATTCGGTGGTGTCTGACCTACCTTCAACGATACGGGTTGATAGTCACGTGCTATCGTCTGATTTCTTCGCATGGAACCGGCCAAACCATCCCCTGTATGATACAGCGTATAGGTACCTGCTCGGCAAGCATATTCCCACTCGGCCTCCGTCGGTAACCGATAATGCTTTCCTTCCTTATCCGAAAGCCATTTACAAAAATCCAACGCATCCTGATACGATACATTCACTACGGCATCGTCATCTTCGGTCGATACATTATTTTTTCCACGTAACATTTTATGTTCGGGGCGGAACATTTCATATTGAGCATTGGTCACTTCGGTCACTCCCATTCTGAAAGGTTTCGATAAGGTAACCTGATGTACGGGGGCTTCATCTAAATTCTCCCCCCAGCCATCACTACCCATGTAGAAGCTACCGGCCGGTATTTCCACCATTTTGACGATTTGGCCCTGAGCATAGCTTCCTACCCAACAGGCCAAACTCAAACATACAAGCCGAGCTAAGCGACGTGTGTCTTTCATTTTTTCAACTTTAAGATTATACAAAAGCTAGTTTACAAATATACAAAAAAAAGGAGGAACACCAACTATGTACCTCCTTTTAACGTTATTTTCCCGATAAACCGTCCTATTCTTCCATCTTAAAACTTTTCAGGATACGTTCGACGACCTGATCTTCGGTTCGATTATACATGATGGAAATCAGAAAAATACTACCTGCATCCTTTGTCATCAGACATGCATAATAGCAAGGGTCTTCTTCCAATACGCCTGTCAGATAAAGGCCATGAAATTGCGGCAAGTCATAATTGGTAATCGCCGACAAATTCTTCACTCCATCATCTTTTGCCAAGGCTATCAAAAGATCATCCAATTCTCCTTGAGTGATATCATCCGAGTCCAATGCTTGAAGTGTGATATAAAAACGGCTACTATTCAACAGATAGGTATCTTCTGTATCTTCTTCTACACGGATTCCGCTAGGAGCATCAAACACCAATCCATAAGCCGTCCAGTTGGTAGGCACCAGATTCTGTGCATTCACTAAGATGGACAAACAACATGCCAACAATATCGAAAAAGTTCTTTTCATAATCATTTCTTATCTTTTGCACGGATTTCCACACGACGAATCTTGCCACTGATTGTCTTTGGCAATTCATCAACAAATTCAATCACACGTGGATATTTGTACGGAGCAGTCACTCGCTTCACATGATCCTGCAGTTCCTTAATCAATTCCGGTCCTTCCTTATCCTTGTAATCCTTGGCCAGAATAATGGTTGCCTTCACCACCTGCCCACGTATTTCATCAGGTACCCCGGTAATGGCACATTCTACCACGGCAGGATGTGTCATCAAGGCACTTTCCACTTCGAATGGGCCAATACGATAACCCGAGCTCTTTATCACATCATCTGCACGACCTACAAACCAGAAATATCCGTCTTCGTCTCTCCAAGCCACATCACCGGTGTAATAAGTATCATCATGCCAAGCATCTTCTGTACGTTCTGCATCCCGATAATATTCCTTGAACAACCCCAATGGCTTGCCGTTCTTGGTGCGGACAACAATTTGTCCTTGTTCTCCATCTTCGGCCGATCGACCATCCGGAGTCAACAAATCTATTTCATATTGCGGGTTAGGTACTCCCATGCTTCCCGGCTTGGGTTCCATCCATGGGAAAGTAGCCAACGTCAAAGTCGTTTCTGTCTGTCCAAATCCTTCCATCAAACGGATGCCCGTAATCTTCAGGAATGTTTCGTACACCGAATAGTTCAAGGCTTCGCCAGCTGTTGTACAATATTCCAAAGATGACAAGTCGTACTTGCTGATATCTTCCTTAATCAAAAAACGATAGATGGTAGGAGGTGCACAAAGCGATGTAATGTGACAATCCTGAATCTTTTGTAAGATATCGGCCGGTGTAAACTTCTCATGGTCATAAACAAAGATATTGGCACCGGCAATCATCTGTCCATACAACTTTCCCCAAACGGCCTTTCCCCAACCGGTATCGGCAATGGTCAAGTGCAAGCTGTTTTCGTGCAGATTGTGCCAGAAAGAACCGGTTGTAATGTGTCCCAACGGATAAGTGAAATCGTGAGCTACCATTTTCGGCTCTCCAGTAGTTCCCGAAGTGAAATACATCAACGAGATATCATCATTGGTATTCGGATGTTCCGGCTTCACAAAAGGAGCAGCCTGCTTGATTCCTTCCTGAAAATCCTTGAAACCGTCCGGCATGTCAGGGCCTATGCTGACCAAATGATTAACGGTCGGGCTTTCAGGCATTGCCTCCAAGATATGATTGGTTATCACCTCTTCGCCGGCACATACGATCAGTTTGATGTCTGCTGCATTACAACGATAAACGATATCCTTTTTGGTCAACAAATGTGTAGCCGGAATCACAACCGCACCCAGCTTATGCAAAGCGATGATACTGAACCAGAATTCAATGCGTCTCTTCAAAATCAGCATCACCATATCGCCGTGTCCAATACCCAGACTTTGGAAATACGATGCCGTTGCATCTGTCTTCTCCTTCAGTTCTGCATACGTATATTGATGCATCAACCCTCTATCGTTTGTCCAGAGAATCGCCTTCTTTTCCGGTTGTTCTGCGGCCCAAGCATCCACCACATCATACCCGAAGTTAAAGTTCTCCGGCACCTCTATCTTAAAGTTCTTGATAAAATCCTCCTGCGAGGTAAACTTTGTTTGTTTAACAAATCTTTCCAACATAATACCTTCTCCTCCTTATTTACATGATGATTGCCAAGAACTTCACGGTCTTGCCATCCAAGGCCTGCATGCCATGCGGCTTGGTCGAGTCAAAATACAAGCTGTCGCCTTCGTTCAATATGATATCCTTTCCATCGATATTCAAAAGCAGACGACCTTCCATCACCATGTTGAACTCTTGTCCTTCGTGAGCATTCAGGTGCATCGGGGTACCTTCCGGTTTAGGTTCTACCGTCACGATAAACGGGTCGGCCAGACGACGACGGAATCCCGAAGCCAATGCTTCGTATTTATATGCCTTCGAACGTTCTACAGATACGCCGGCACCTTTGCGAGTCAGGAAATAGCTGCTCATCTTGGGTTCTTCTCCAAACATCAGTACATCCAAAGACACTTCGTACTTGCGGGCAATCTGTTGCAAGGCACTCACCGAGATATCCTTATTGCCACTTTCCATTTCCAAATAAGCCTCCAAGGGCATCTGGCAGCTATCTGCCACCTCTTCCGGTGTCAAATCGAGCACATCACGCAATCCACGCAAGCGTTCGGCTATTTGTTTTATCTGTTCATTCATAGTTCTCCAATTAAATATGTGGCAAAAATAATGAAGATTGACGAGAATCCATCAATCTTCATTATTTTTTCTGCTCAAACCTTTCAAGAAGTAACGATTTACTTCACACAACTGACTTTCATTGCTTTGATTATCGCCGATGAAAAGCCTTCGTGATCCAGTTCATTAATCCCTCGAATAGTGATGCCACCCGGTGTGGTTACCTTATCAATTTCGACCGACGGGTGAGTGTCGTTGTTCAGGATGAGCGAAGCCGCCCCCTTTACCGACTGAGCCACCATCCGTTGAGCATCCTTGGGATATACCCCCAGTTCGATACCGGCCTGCATGGCCGCCTGAATGTACTTTAACACATAAGCAATGCCGCAAGAAGTCAAGGCCGTAGTAGCCGCCATCTGACTCTCAGGAATCAACATGGCTAACCCCATTTCGTTGAAAATATCAAGCATCCAGCATTCTTGTTCGGCCGAAGCCCGATACGATGCAATCAAGGTCATGCTTTCCAACTGGGAGATGGCCGTATTGGGGATCACCCGGAAGATGGTCATTTCTTTGCCCAGCCATTCCACATATTGGGTAAACGGAATACCTGCCACTACCGAAACCAGGATTTGGCGTTCAGCATCCAAGTCCAACTCCTTCAGCACACCTTCAACCAACCAGGGCTTTACCGCCAACAAAACCACATCGGCCATCCAGGTAGCTTCCTTATTGTTGGTAGTCATATTCAGTTCGGGGAACTCGGCTTTCAATGCTTCCAACTTGGCATTTCCCCTGTTCGAAACAAAAATATGCGAAGACGAAATCTTTTTTCCCCTTGCCAAACCACGGGCGATAGCACCGCCCATGTTTCCGGCACCAATGATTGCTATTTTCATATCCTTTATTTAATCAATTGAGGTTCCAACATCTTCAAGAAATAACCACCGATAACCGAACGTGCCTGGAAGCCTCTTTGGTTCGGTTCCAATGTCCACGACCAGTCGGTCATCGGCACACGGTTCGGAGTTTCGTTCATGAATTTATAAATCGGGGCAATCAAGTTTTCAAAGCCAGCTTGATCCTTGGCCATGACAGCTGTCCACATAATCCAGTCACTCTTGGTATATGTTTCACGGCAATCCAATGGAAGGCCGTAAGTATTTTGAACCGACGGATAAAAGGCCAGTTCCTTTTCTGCTATTTGCGGGTCAAAGATGTTGAAATTCAACAAACGGTCCCACACCAGATTGTACTTCTGGCTCCAAGTGCCCGGTTTGTCAAAGGTCAAGCGATAATGGTCTCCATCGTTGGCCATCTTTTCCCATTCCGTTGCCATCGATTTGGCTTTGCCCATGTATTCATCGCAAGTAGCCTGGTCGCCCAACACTCCTGCCAAATAGCCATAGGAAGCAATACCCAAAATAGCCTTGATGGAAAGGTTCGCATTGTGTGCAAAGTGGCCTGCAAAGTCATCGGTGCAAAGTTGGTTTTCCGGGTCAAGACCGTTTTCCACCAGATAATTGGCCCAAGTCGTCAAAGTCTGCCAATGCTTCTTGGCATATTCCGCATGGCCCTCTATCTTGGCAATTGCTGCACAAAGAATCAACATGTTTCCGCTTTCTTCCACCGGCATGTCTCCCCCGTAAGTTTGTCCGTTGGCCAACGGATAAGTACCCAAGTCGTGTGCCGCAAATGGTTTCGGCCATTTTCCGCTTTCACTATAGTAGAAGATTCCGTTCATCATGCCTTTCTGCAATTCCGGGTTGTAAAGCAAGTACATCGGACACGACGGGTAAGTCAAGTCCACCGTATTGATACTACCGTTGCTGAAGTTTTCCTTCGACAAATAAAGCAACTCTCCTTGTGGAGATTCCACCAACTTATGAGCCGCCATTACCTGACGGTAAGCCAATGCACAAAGCTCGGCATACTTCTCTCCGCCCACCTTGGCCGCATCGGTTATCAACTGATAATCGAAGGCAGCACAACGCTCCAACAAAGACTTGTATTCCGCCTTGGCCTTTTCAAATTGAGTAAAGATGGTTTCGTTTCCGTTTCTATTCCAATAAGGACGTAAGTTCTGACCGAAATATTGAATGGAATAGACATCGTCATAAGCCAACATCACATAACCTTCCTGTTGCTTACCACGTCCCAACGGATAGTTCATGCACAATTTGGTATGTTCCGGCTTCTCGTTGCCAGCCTGAATAGTGCCATCGATGAAAGCCCGACGCATTTCTGTTCCTTCTGCAGTTGTCACGATAGCCTTACCCTGTGGGTCAGTCAAGTAGAAATAGCCCCAATCGATACGCACATCATCCCCCTTCTTCTTCAAGACAGGTTGTTCTACACTACCCACCTTGGCATATTTCATACCGGCATGAGTACCCACCTCACTCACCGTAGCTTGCCCCGGTGCATCGATGGCCCATTGATTACCAGCCTCCAGATAAAGTTCCACTTCATGTTCCGCTCCATCGGTCGAAGTCACTTCGTATGTCAGGTAGTTCACTGGACGAGTCATGACATCCAGGTTGTCCATCAATACCGGTGCGGTAAATTTCATACGCAAATCCACCGGCCCGCAAGCAAAGGTGTAATAGGTCTGAGTAGCCTGAGCATTCACTTCTTTCTGAACGGCGGTATTCTTGAAGAAGCGGGTATTGTCCTTTTCAGCCATCAAGCCAAAGTCCAACAATCCGTTGCCCATTCGGTTATGACAATAAGCCGCAATCAGGTTCTCTCCTTTCTTCAAGCTGGCCAACACTTCGCCCGACAACTTTACATTGGCACGCTTCTGTACCGCATTGCCTGTATCCACCACCTTCACACCATTGATATAGATGATGACATCATCGTCGTGCGAGTATTGCAAGTACACATTCTTACCGATCAAATCTTCCTTTACATCTACCACTCGGCGTACCCAGATGAATTCTTCTCCCCATTGGGTTTTGGCCATCGGTTCATTTTCCATGGTTCCGAAAGCACCCTCTCCTGTTTTCCAAGCCGCATCGTTAAAGCCGGCCTTTTCCCAACCAGAGGCTGGTTTCTTCGTAGTATATTTACCTTCCCACTTTTGTTGTTCAGAAGTACCCGAAACCGGATAAAGTTCCAGTTCTTCATCTCCCATGAATCGGTAAGGTTTTCCGTCCACCTTCAATACACCCAACAACGGGAAGCTATGTCCCGTCCAATGCTTCACCGGAGTATCATATAGACAATCACTCATCGACCATGCACTGGTATACGGGTCAATCGTCACCAACGGATAAGCCGGTGCACGAAGGTCACTCTTGACAACTTCTACCGATGTCGTCGCTTTATCTCCACAACTGCTCAAACAAAGCAGCAATCCCAATAAGGGAAGTAAACTTTTGCGTATCATATTCTTATAAATCTATATCTGAAAGCAAAGTTATAAAATAATTCTTAAATCAGGACAAGCAGAGACCTTTTTGGCATAAAATCAAACAAAACAATTCATCCGCCATACATAAGAATGAATAAAACTTCCACAAAAGTCCCCTCAAGTGCATGGTAAGTCCCGAATGTTTTCTATTTTTGCATCAGCTGAATCTTTAAAATCTAGCACATGAAAAAATCATTAAAAGCCTTATTGCTGGCAATCATTTTATTCGTACCTGCACTCTCCTCGGCACAAGCCATTGAAGAGTTAGCCGATATTTTCTGGAGCAAAACTTCTTGTCGCCAACTCACCCCCGAACGTCGTGAAGCCATGAAAGAGATGCAGACCTATGCCGATAGCTTCACCCATACACAATTCAACGAATACCTGGCCACACCTGCCGGAAGTGAGCAAGAGCGTAACTTCGAGCAATCGGGCCTGATGAAATACTACAACATGGCCCTCGACAAGTTACTGGCCGAGATACCTGCCACCAAAGTCAAGAAAGGCGAAGTGGCCGTATGGCAACTCTACAACATGGGATATGTGATTAAGACCAAGACACAATGTTTCGGCATTGACCTCTACCACAAGCATGCCGAAAAGTTGGTCCCGATGATTGACTTTTTGCTCATCACCCACAACCACGGCGACCATCACGACAAGCATTTGGTTGCCGAAATGGAAAAGCAAGGGAAACCCGTTTATTCCAATTTCTTAAATAACGGACATAAGGTTACAACCGACGATGAATTCACCATTGGGGACATCAACGTAAAGGTTACCACGGTAGACCACAATGCCACCTTGAAGAATTTCGTCAACACCTACGAAGTAAATTGCTATGCTGGAAAGGGCAAGGATTATGTGATGTTCTTCACGGGAGATGCCCACAACTACCAACAACTCAACCCTACCGGCAAAGTGGATGTCTTTATCCCTCACTTGGCCGTTGGCCTCAACATGGCCGAAGCGGTTAAGAAAATCAACCCCACCGAAGTACTCATGTCGCACATTCTGGAATTGGGGCATGCCATCACCAAGTGGCGTTGGTCGTACGAGTACGGCATCAACGAATGCGAGAAACTTCAACGCCCAGGTGTCTATCTGCCGGTATGGGGAGAAAAGATTGTATTGAGAAGAAAATAGACTCCTCCTCGCATTACACAAATATCGGCACTCTAATTTGATTGATAGAATCCTATTAGCGTGCCGATACGTTTTTATTCGTTCAAAGAAATATAAAAGAGGTCAGTTCCCCCTTCTTCATTAAATGCCGTATAAATAATTCTTTCATTTAAACTATCCAAGGCAAAAGTTGTAGCGTAATGCGGTAGCTGGTACGTTTCAAGGTTCTTCAAATTCCAATCAAATACGAGGATTCGAGAAGGCGGATTATCATTTTTCTCAAAATTCTTTTCTTTAATGTTTTGCATCAATACATACACCTTATTTTCTGTAGACACAACCTCGCGAAAGCAAATATAATTATCTTCGCTTAACTGAAATTCTCCCATTACGGTCGGTTTAATCTCTTTATGACCAATCTGCACCGTTTTCTTCAACATACAATTTTCATCGTATAAAAAAAGTAGATTGTAATAGGTCATCGCTGATAACACTTTACCTTTTTGAGGGTGAATCGCTATTCTATTCCTATTCATCACCGTAAAGTCAAGTTTCGGTTGTTGCAATGTAGCTGGGAACTCTACCCACTTCATTTCATCATGACTGCCCTTATATCTAAAAAACAGACCTTTACCATTGTCCATATTTCCCACAAAATCATTCAGACCAATTTTGGTCAGATTAGGAGAACCGATAAGTTGGGAGGGCATTTTCTCAGAGGCTACGCTATTAGAAAGTTCATCAAACCTGCTATTTAAAGAAACACTTTTAAAAGAAGCAGTCCCGACATCATATAATTCCAATATATCATCCTCTGATTTCATATCTTTCAAGAAAAAAGGAAATTGGAAATCACCCGGGCCATGACCTATTTTGCCAAAGCTTCCTTTAAAGGCAAAAGTTCGACTATCATAAACACAAAATATAGGTTCTACCTTTCGATTGATAACAATCAGTAAAGAATCATAAACACCAATCCTGTCGACATATAGCAATTCATCCACCTTTATCTCGTAAGCAGTAGGACGAGAAACATTATTTTCTATAATAACCTCATCATTCGAAAGGGAACATGAAACCAAGCCAAACAATAATAACAGATACAAAACCTTCCTCATAAATGCCTTATTTAGGAACTACACTAATTATTTTAATTGAGCTACAATAAATATAAGTACGCATTTCCTTATACTACAAAGCTATTTTTTTACTAACTCTATTCGTTGGAATCGAAGCACATCATCACTATAATCCTCCCGTTTGAAATGACTGGTGCTAAGATATAAACCATCTTTATTGATGAAACAGATGTGTGGTACGTACGTAAAAGCAGGGAAACGAGTTTCACCTAATATATTAAAGTTTTCATCCAATATCATGATAGAGAAATCAACTTTGCCCGCATGCAATATTTTATGATAATTTTCATTAGAGGCTAACTCCGCTTCAAGAGACACAAATCGATAATATACATTCCGATATTTGTCGTAAAAAACATTTCTATATTCAGCTGTTTCACACGTCTTTTTCAAAGTTTGAGAAAAATCCTCTGGGAACTTGGGGAATTTAAGCCTTGGAAGATATCTACTTTTTGCAGGAAATGTTTCCACCTTCCCTTGTTTATCAACTTTATATAACTTTTCATCTTTATTGAAAGCAACAATTAAATTCTTACCATCATAAATTTGAGTAGATTCCATTGTACCATGAATCGCTTCATGCCGCTGATTATACGGTATTACATAAGGGTAATTCATCGGAAAACGAGTTGTTTTCCCGATTATAGTATCAACCAACACCCCAATAGGACTTTCTTCAACCATTCTTTCTCCTAAACTAGTATTCAGTACTTGGGGGATGTATAACGATTCTCCCATAAAAGTTAACTGCCCATAGTTCAGATTCGTATAATGTGCACTCTTTGTCTTTAAACCATCTTCGGTACAAGAAAAATCAATTTTATTTCTAAGTACGCCCGTCGTATCTGTCAAATAAATAAAAGATTCATTAACTGAAGGTATATAAATGTGGTCGAAATCCTTTACGTAGAATCCAAAAAGAACCGGGCCAATGCCATTAGGCCCCTCCCTATCAAAAGGAATCTTTTTTACTTGTTGACAAGAATGTAAGTCATAGATTAAAATTGTTCTCGAAGAAGGATCTGAAAAGGTTAAATACTCCACTCCTCTTTCTGCAAAGGTGTATAAACTATATAATGGGACTCTCGTATCATCGTCTATTTTATATTCCAAATATTCATCTATAGGACGCAATACATATTTATCTTCCGGTTCAACCTGTTCAGAACAAGCCGAAAATATGACAGCAACCAGTAGCAATAAACAATATTTCATATCTACAAGATTTAACAAGCAGATTACTGCACGGGTATTTTTCTTCATCTTTATATATATTTTTTTAATCTATAATTAATAGTTGTTTTTCATTCTTCTTGTCGGAAAGTTTCCAGTTCACGCTATCAAACACCAACCAATGAAAAGGAAACTATATGAAACTCTGGACAATCCGTTATTCCATAAAGAATTCCATTTTCTTCATCAATATCAAAATGGAATATACCTTCCGACAGTTGGTAGTATTTTACAGGTTTCCCATTCCAATCAAATACCAAAAGTTTGTCACGCAAATAACGTGAGGGATTTTCAACATCATATTCTCGTCCGTCATATAGAACATAAATATATTCATTTGTTACAACAGGGAAAAAATAACCTTCTCTTGAAACACCTTCCCTTCGGACACGATCATTGACCTCTTTTACTTTTGGGAATATTCCATCAGGCCCTTGAATTCGATTCAACAAAGTCAAATTGCTATCATAAATTTCAATCATATCCATTGCCTTGTGTGACATTACCCAACGGCTTCCATCGGGTTTTACTGCAATATCGCCCGCAAAAGCAATACTCTTTTCGTACACAGTTGAGTTTTTATAAGCATTTGGATAATCTCCGAAATAAGAGAGACGGTTTCCCTCCAAATCAAATAATACAAATTTGTGTCCCTCCGACTGGAAAGTAAAAGATAGGATACCGACTCCCGGCAAATATACGGGATTGACCAAAAGTTCTTTAAATGAAATCCTATGCACTGGAGAAACGGTATCAGAAATTAACAACCGATGGTCTGGATATATGTCCATAATTCTTTTGTTCCTATCAAGAATGCCCAAAGTGTCTTCTGATATAAAAATCCATATCGGATCAAGCATTTCTTTAGGTCCTATACCAAAAGGGATACGTTCGCCAACTTTCTTTTTGGTCTTAATATTATATACATGAAAATGACGTTCCACATCACTGTTTTTCAACAACAGGAACGAATCGACAACAGCCACACGAACAGGTTTCATCAACATTTCGTCAAATGCAACCGAATCCCCCTTCAAGGTAATGGGAGCGGGAAAATCGCTCCAATCAAAGACCTGCATATCTTCATTCTGTTTGGGAGTACAAGAAAAGAACATCGTCAATATGCAAAAAAAGATTCCTACACTTAACCTCATATTCATAGCCTTTCCATTTTATAGGATATCACATAATAGGACTTCAATTCAATAGCTACTTTCTTCAGAAACTCCTGTTCATTCAAATTTTCGGCCCACTGTTCCAACATTTGTCCAAGCTTTCCTTCCTTTGTGTCTTCATATAAAAGACACGACTTGACTTCATTTCCCATCTTCACTGATTTCAAATCTTCATTCATGAAGAAAGCCTGAATTAATTTATCCGGATTTCGTTTCAAAGGGTAAGAAATTATCTGCCCACTTAAAAAATACAAGTTCAATGAAGTATGCTCCTTATTGTCGACAGTCCAATCCACACGTACACCTACAGAAGCATTAACTTTACCTATCTTAATGAAATCTGCCTTTACTTTTATCCCATCAGCATATTCCACCACAATCAGCTGTCCTTTTGCATCTCCGGTAAATGTGGGTGATTTAATCTTTCCATATACAACAGAATCGCCTACCGGTACAGACATATCAATAGCACCTTTAGGCAGACTTAAAGTGGTCTGCCCTTTCTGATTCGTGACAAAATAGCCCGACTTATTCCTTTGTTTTAAGGAGTCTTTATAGCTATAATGCGGTATTATATTATTTTTTAAATAATTCTCAATTTGTCGAGCTATTCCTTGACCATTTACTTCAAGAATATTAATCGTCAACGATAAAAGGCAGAATAGACGATTTAACATATTATGCAACTCTGTATTTCGTTTCATCTTCAAAGTCCCTTTCGGATACAAATGTAATGAAAAGTTCAACTTAACAAAAACATGAAGACATTTTATAAAAAGGTTAATACGTTTTTTAAAAACGTGAAGGCGTTTAAAAAAAATGCCTTGGTGTTTTAGACAAAACGCCAAAGGGTTTTGATGCAAATGACTTGGCGTTTTTCGGTTGCTGTCTCGTGGGCAAATGAGACATGTCTGATGAGGAGATGAGACTGCAAGCGTGTGGCGATGAGACTACAAGCGTGGTCTTCTATAATGACGAAGCCCCGTCATGCTAGATGACGAGGCTTCGACAAAAGAAACTTCATATTTATGCTTCTAGAGCTTGCTTGAAGCGTTTCAAGAATTCGTCAGCTTGCTGCATGCTCAAACACAAAGGTGGCAACAGGCGGATGACATTCGTACCACTTACACCGGTAAACACTTTCTGTTCGAACAACAAACGGCGACGAATGTCCTTGATCGGTTCTTCGAACTCCATACCAATCATCAAGCCTTGTCCGCGAACTTCCTTGATTTGCGGGAACTTCTTCAACTCTTCCATCAAGTAGGCACCTACCTTAGCAGCATTGTCCACCAGGTTTTCTTGCTTCATCACATCGAGCACGGCGATAGCAGCTGCACAAGCCAAGTGATTGCCACCGAACGTAGTACCCAACTGGCTATACACCGGTGTGAACTTCGGGCTGATGATGACACCCCCCATCGGGAAGCCATTGCCGATACCTTTCGCCACGGTGATGATATCCGGACGAATGCCGGTGTACTGATGGGCAAAGAACTTACCCGAACGACCATAACCGCACTGGATTTCATCGCAGATGAGTACGGTATTGTAACGGTCGCACAACGCACGAAGGCCTTGCATGAATTCGGGAGTCACCAGACGGATACCTCCTACCCCTTGAATACACTCAATCATTACGGCACACACATCACCCTTGGCCAACTCGGCTTCCCAAGCAGGAAGGTCGTTCATCGGCAAATAGGTCACATGACCGTTGGCATTGATGGGTGCAATGATTTTCGGGTTGTGGGTAGCCTCAACGGCCAAGGATGTACGGCCATGGAAAGCTTTTTCTTGTACCAGCACACGGGTGCGTCCGTTGTAGAACGAGGCCAGTTTCAAGGCATTTTCGTTGGCCTCAGCACCGCTATTTATCAGGAAGAACTGATAATCATCGTAACCCGAGAGCTCGCCCAAACGATCGGCCAACTCTTGTTGCAACTTGTTGATTACGGAGTTGGAGTAGAAGCCCAACTGAGCCACTTGGTTGCTAATCATTTCCACATAGTGCGGATGAGCATGGCCGATGGAGATTACGGCATGGCCTCCATACAGGTCGAGGTATTCCTGACCTTTGTCATCCCACACGTGGCATCCTTTTCCCTTGACGATATTGATATCGAACAAAGGATATACATCGTATAATTTCATAATTCTTTGTATTATTCACCACAGAATACACTGAGTTCCACAGAGTATCTTTATTATATTAAAAACTCAGTGAGACTCTGTGTACTCTGTGGTGAGTCATTAAAACGCACTTGGTTTCAAACGCAAGCCTACGGTTTCTTCGAGGTTGAACATGAGGTTCATGTTATGCACGGCCTGACCGCTGGCACCCTTCAAAAGATTGTCCACACAAGAGATAATCAGAAGCTTGTCGCCATGCTTTTCCAAATGAATGAGGCACTTGTTGGTGTTTACCACCTGCTTCAGGTCGATGTTCTTGTCCACAATGTGCACAAACGAATCCTTGGCATAATATTCTTCGTACATCTTCACAATCTCGTCCAACTCGACCTTGCACTTCACCACAAGCGTAGCAAAAATTCCGCGTGGGAAGTCGCCCCGATAAGGGATGAAATCGATTTCAGAATCGAAGCTGTTTTGAAGTTGCTTCAACGATTGCTTGATTTCGGGCACATGCTGATGGCTGAACGGCTTGTAGATGCTCATGTTGTTGTTACGCCAACTGAAGTGGCTGGTTGCCCCCGGCTTCACACCGGCACCGGTGCTACCGGTAATGGCATTCACCATCACATCGTCGTTCAACAAAAGATGCTTTGCCAACGGCAAAAGTCCCAACTGGATGCAAGTGGCAAAACAACCTGGATTGGCCACATGCTTGCTATGGCAGATGGTGCGACGGTTCAGCTCCGGCAAGCCATACACAAAGTCGTGGTCATCGCTCTTGATGCGGTAATCCATGCTGAGGTCGATAATCTTCAAGTCTTCCGGCACATCGTGACTATCCATGAACTTCTTGGTATCGCCGTGGGCGGTACAGAAGAAAAGGACATCGATTTCGTCCAACGGAAGCTCGTCGGTGAAAACCAAATCGGTTTCGCCGTACAAGCCTTCGTGAACATCTGTAATCTTATTACCTGCGTTACTACTACTATTGATAAATCCTATTTCTACTTCAGGGTGGTTGATAAGCAGACGAATCAACTCGCCTGCCGTATAACCTGCCCCACCGATAATTCCTACTTTAATCATATGTTTTCCTTTTCGTCCTTGTGGTTTGCATAATACGCACGAAGAGCAGTCGAGGTAACCTTGATGAAGCCCTTGGCATCATCGGCAGTCCAACCCTTCTGTGTTTCACCATATTCGCCGAACTTATTCTTCACCAAGTCGTCCTTCGATTCTACACCTACGGTAGAGAATGACAACGGACGAAGTTCAAGGATAGCGGTACCATTCACGTTGCGTTGGCTTTCGCTCAACATGGCCTCAATGTCACGCATTACCGGTTCCAAGTATTGGCTTTCGTGGAGGAACATGCCATACCAGTTGGCTACTTGGTCCTTCCAGTATTGTTGCCACTTGCTCAAAGTGTATTTTTCCAAGAAACGGTGAGCACCGATAATCAACATCGGAGCAGCAGCTTCGAAGCCTACACGTCCCTTGATACCGATAATGGTATCACCCACGTGCATATCGCGACCAATGCCGTAAGCAGCACCGATTTCTTCTACCTTCTGGATGGCCTTGATAGGATCGTCAAATGTTTCATCGTTAACAGCCTTCAATTCACCCTTTTCGAAAGTCAAACGAAGCTGTTCGCTACCTTCCTTGGTGCAATGTTTCAAGTAAGCAGTTTCCGGCAAGCCTTGAGCCGAGTCGAGGATTTCGCCACCACAGATGGAGGTACCCCAAAGACCTACGTTATAAGAATACTTCAACTTGGTAAAGTCGGCAAAGAAACCGTTTGCATTCAAGTAATCGATTTCTTCTTGACGGCTCAAATTGCTATCACGAGTCAAGGTGATGATTTCCACACCCGGAGCCAATACCAAGAAAGTCATGTCAAAACGAATCTGGTCATTACCGGCACCGGTAGAACCGTGAGCAATGGCATCGGCACCGATTTCGTTGGCATAACGGGCAATGGCCAAAGCCTGGAAAATACGTTCCGAACTTACAGAAATAGGATAAGTACCGTTACGGAGCACATTACCATAAATCATGTACTTCAAACTCTTTTCGTAATATTCCTGGGTAACATCGAGTGTTACATATTTTACCGCACCTAGCTTGTATGCGTTTTCTTCGTTCTTCTTCAACTGTTCTTCGCTGAATCCACCGGTGTTGGCACATGCTGCATAAACTTCGTATCCTTTTTCTTTAGCCAGATACATCACGGTGTAAGAGGTATCCAAGCCACCACTAAAAGCAACTACTACCTTTTTCTTTTGATTTTCCATAATGGTATTTTGTTTTATTATTATCAAATTTGGTCTTCTTGATGTTTTTCCGGATCGTACAACATGGCTGTACAGATGCAGAACTTTCCGCCCTTGGCTACCAAGATGTCGTGATTGGTACAAGCTTCGCAACCTTTCCAAAAAGCGGCATCATCGGTCAGTTCGTTGAAGGTAACTGGTACATAGCCCAATTCTGTATTCATCTTCATCACGGCAGCCCCACTGGTCAAGCTGAAGAGCTTAGCCTTTGGCCAACGCAAACGCGCCAAACGGAAAGAGGCAGTTTTGATTCGCTTGGACAAGCCCAAGCCACGATATTTGGGGTGTACAATCAAACCCGAAGTGGCCACATATGTTTTGTTGCCCCACGATTCGATATAGGTAAACCCGGCAAATTCTTCACCATCCAAAGCAATGATTGCTTTGCCTTCCTTGATTTTAGTTGTCAAATATTCGTGTGTACGTTCTGCAATACCTGTTCCACGTACTTTAGCCGCTTCTCTGATGGTATCCAGAATCTTATCAACGTAAACTTCATGCGAGGCATCAGCCACCATTACGTCTATTTGTTTTGCATTCATTTCTATATTTTATTTTTATTGTATATTCGGTATAATTAAAGACAAGGCGTTCTTCACGCTAGTCCGTGTACATCCTTCACGCATAACGAGCAAAATGGTATCGTCGCCCGCAATCGTTCCCAATATCTCATCAAAATTCCGATTGTCAATGTCATAAGCCAAGCTACTGGCATAACCCGGACGTGTCTTGATGATAGCCAGATTGGCAGAGAACTCAATGGAAATAAAACCGTTATGCATCAGCATTTCCATCGCTGTATGTTGTTCTGTCATCCGCTTATACATCGTATTGTTCGGCAATACATATACATAATTACCGTTCATACTGGCCGCTTTAGCCACTTTCAGTTGCTTCAAATCTCGCGAAAGGGTGGCCTGTGTCAAGTGGAAACCCTCCTTCATCAACTCTTGTAGCAATTCGTCCTGACTACCGATTTCCTTGCTGGAAATGATAATCTTTATGGCATCAAGCCTACTGTTCTTACTCTTCATGCTTGTATAATTATTCTAATCCGGATGCAAAATTACACATTATTCGGGAATATCCATGCATAAAAAGGAATATTTTTATGTATATAATTCCAAAAGGTTGCATATCCGCCCCAAAAATGTATCTTTGCAGTATATTTTACATTTTAAAGCGAAAAACAACCATGGTTTTAATAGGAAAATTTTTAGCAGCAGGTCTGCTTACCCTCTCGGTTTGTGCAAATCAAGCCTCATCGAAAGAAATCGCCGAACAAGGTGTCATTATACCCCAAGAACAACAGGAACCGGCCCAATTTACATTCAGTAGCCCCCAAGTTCCGGAAAAGGTTATCTTCTGCGGAAAAGAAATTGATTTGACCCGATTTGACCGCTACGAACGAATGGACCGTGAGTTGCTGGCTTTCACTTATATGCACAGCACTTCCATTCAGATGATCAAGAAAGCCAACCGCTATTTCCCTATCGTAGAACCCATCCTGAAAGAAAACGGCATACCCGAGGACTTCAAGTACTTGATGGCCATCGAAAGCAATTGCAACCCCACGGCAAGATCGGTGGCTGGAGCAGCAGGGTTATGGCAATTTATGCAAACCACTGGTAGAGAATATGGTTTGGAAGTAAACAAAAATGTAGACGAACGCTACCATGTAGAAAAGGCAACACAGGCAGCATGCAAATACTTGAAAGATGCATACGAGAAAT
>JAFQNW010000093.1 GCA_017420875.1 Bacteroidaceae bacterium | reverse complement strand
TGACAAACTGTTGGCATTCGACCCCAGTTCGAAAGTAGCTTGCGAAACGCTTGTAACCACCGGACAAGTGGTTATGGCCGGAGAAATCAAGACCGAAGCTTATGTAGACTTGCAACGCATCGCCCGCGAAGTCATCAATCGCATCGGCTATACAAAAAGCGAATACATGTTCGAAGGAAACTCGTGCGGTGTGCTTAGTGCCATCCACGAACAAAGTGCCGACATCAACCGTGGCGTGGAACGCGAAGACCCGATGAATCAGGGTGCAGGCGACCAAGGCATGATGTTCGGTTATGCTACCAATGAAACAGAAAACTACATGCCGCTTTCACTCGACTTGTCGCACAAGTTGTTGATGATTTTGGCAGATATCCGTCGCGAAGGCAAGGAAATGACTTACCTCCGTCCGGACTCCAAGAGCCAGGTGACCATCGAATACGATGACAACGGCAAGCCCGTCCGTATCGATACCATTGTGGTTTCTACCCAACACGATGAATTCATCCTCCCTGCCGACAACACCAAGGAAGCTCAACTCAAGGCCGATGAAGAAATGTTGGCTCAAATCCGCAAGGATGTCATCGAAATCTTGATGCCTCGTGTGGTTGCCAGCATCCACAATCCGGAAGTGTTGAAGTTGTTTAACGACCAGATTATCTATCACGTGAACCCAACAGGCAAGTTCGTGATTGGTGGCCCTCACGGCGATACAGGCTTGACAGGACGCAAGATTATCGTGGATACTTACGGTGGCAAGGGTGCTCACGGTGGTGGAGCCTTCTCGGGAAAAGACCCAAGTAAGGTGGACCGTAGTGCAGCCTATGCAGCCCGTCACATTGCCAAGAACATGGTGGCTGCCGGTGTGGCAGATGAAATGCTCGTACAGGTATCTTATGCTATCGGTGTAGCTCGTCCGGTGAGTATCTATGTTAATACTTACGGCCGTAGCAACGTGAACATGACCGACGGTGAAATCGCCAAGAAGATTGACGAATTGTTCGACCTCCGTCCGAAGGCTATCGAAGAACGCTTGAAGCTCCGTAACCCGATTTACGAAGAAACAGCATCGTATGGCCACATGGGACGCGAACCGAAGGTAGTAACCAAGACTTACGAATCCATGTATCGCGAGACCAAGACCGTAGAGGTAGAACTCTTCACTTGGGAAAAGCTCGACTATGTGGATAAGGTGAAAGAAGCATTCGGTATTTAAACATTGTCATTCCATTTATGTGTCATCCTGAGCATCGCGAAGGATCTGATTACACCACCAAGACCTTTCAAATCGTTCAGTATGACACATCACATTAAATGATTATGAACTCCATTAAGAACGTTTGTGTTTATTGTGCATCCAGCACCAAAATTGCTCCGGTATATTTCGCCTCAGCGGAAAGCCTGGGGCGATTGCTAGCTATGCGTGGCATTAACCTTATCAACGGAGCAGGAAGTATCGGGTTGATGGGAACTGTCTCTAATGCGGCTCTGGAAGCTGGAGGAACCGTTACTGGTGTCATTCCTCGCTTCATGGTGGAGCAAAATTGGCATCATACCGGATTGACGAAATTGGTAGAAACCGAAAATATGCACGAACGTAAGCTGCTCATGGTCGAAATGTCCGATGGCGTTATTGCTCTTCCGGGCGGATGTGGAACCATGGAAGAACTGCTCGAAATCATTACTTGGAAACAATTGGGACTTTATCTCAAACCAATCGTCATTCTGAATGTGGATGGCTTTTTCGATTCCTTGTTAGAGATGCTTCAGCGGGCTATCGATGAAAACTTTATGCGTAAGGAGCATGGAGCCATCTGGCAAGTTGCACAAACACCGGAAGAAGCACTCGATTTGTTGTATCAAACACCAATGTGGGATGAAAGCATCCGAAAATACGCTGCAATATGAATGAAATGAACTTGGGAGGAATGGTAGGAGAGCCACTTCCTTATCTGTTGCGTTCTGACGGACTTATTACATGTATCATGTTTTTATGCATGGCATTGGTGGCATTTGTGGTGGCAAGAGAAAAAAAATATTTATATCATCAGCTGAAATCCTTTATTTCTTCACGCGAAAGGCCAAGCATGTTCGACGAAGTGACAATGGCAGATATGCGTTATACTTTCTTGTTGCTGCTGCATACTTGTGTGTTGATAGGTTTCTGTCTGTATTATTATTCTTCGGAAAATTCAACTCACCTGTTTGCTGGAATTTCTCATGGCAGTTTATTGCTAGGATTTATTGTTTTGGTGGCTGCCGTTTTGTTATTTAAAATAGGAGTTTATAAGTTCATTAATTGGATTTTCTTTCAAAAATCAAGAAATATGATATGGGTCAATGCTTATTTTAACGTGTTGATCTGGATGGGTCTACTTTTACTCCCGGTTGTACTTTTGATTATTTATTTTGGCTTATCTTCGCAAACAGCTTTTTATTTGGTTGGAGGAATAATAATTTTTGCTAAAATTGCGTTATTTTGCAAATGCTTCACCAACTTTTTTGGAAAGATTCATGGCCTAGTTCATTTAATTTTGTACTTTTGTGCCCTGGAAATTTTGCCTGACCTGATGGCATGGAAAGGCATTGAAATAGTGAGTAACAATTTGACATTAAATATTTAGAGCCTTGAAGATAAAAAAAGTTCTTGTTTCTCAGCCAAAACCAGCATCGGAGAAGTCTCCGTATTATGATATCGCTGAGAAATATGGTGTAAAGATTGATTTTCGTCCTTTTATTAAGGTGGAAAGTTTGCCTGCAAGAGAATTCAGACAACAAAAAGTTTCTATTCTAGATCATACAGCAGTGATTTTCACTTCACGCCACGCCATTGACCACTTCTTTACATTGTGTGGTGAATTACGTGTAACGATTCCAGAAACAATGAAGTATTTCTGTACTTCTGAGACAATTGCTTTGTATATCCAGAAATATGTACAATATCGTAAGCGTAAGGTATTTTTCGGTGCAACAGGTAAGTTTGCAGATTTGCTTCCAGCTATCGTAAAGCATAATACTGAAAAGTACTTCGTTCCTATGTCGGATGTACATACTGATGAAATCAAGAATGCATTGGATGCTAAGAAAATCCAGCATACAGAGGCTGTAATGTATCGTACAGTGAGCAACGACTTTACACCGGAGGAACAGTTTGATTACGACATGTTGTTGTTCTTTAGTCCTGCTGGAATCAACTCGCTAATGAAAAATTTCCCAGGTTTTGAACAAAACGAAATCGCTATCGGTTGTTTTGGCCCTGCTACAGCCAAGGCGGTAAAAGAAGCAGGTTTGCGTTTGGATTTGGAAGCACCAACTGTTGAGGCTCCGTCTATGACAGCTGCTTTGGACAAATTTATTGGTGAACGTAACAAAGATTAAGTAAATTGTTCATATTATACGGAGGTTTTGTAATCATAAAGTTTTAACTTTGTGAACCAAAACCTCCGTTTTTTATTGGTTTTTGATGGAAGTAAGGAGATATACACTAAGCAAAGCAGAACGTTTGTATAGCAAGACTATGATTGAACGTTTGTTTGCGGGAGGGAATAGTTCTTTCCCTGCCTTCCCTTTGCGTGTGGTGTATATGTGGATAGAACCTGAAGAAGGTATTTCTGACGTATCTATCCTTATCAGTGTACCTAAAAAACGCTTTAAGCATGCAGTGAAACGTAATTTGGTGAAAAGGCAGGTGCGTGAGGCTTATCGTAGGAATAAGTATATTTTATTGGATGCATTGCAGGCATCACATCCTGACAGACGATTGGTTTTGGCTTTTATTTGGCTCGATAACAAACTCCATTCGTCCGAGACTATTGAGTATAAGGTCAAGAAATTATTGTTTCATATTGCCGAGAACATGAAATGAGAAAGCTGCTGACTTTTATATTGTTACTCCCAATCCGGTTTTATCGAGGGTATATTTCACCCCTAACCTCTCCTTCTTGCCGTTTTGTCCCTACTTGTTCAGCTTATGCAATGGAAGCTATTTCAAAGCATGGGCCGTTTAAGGGATTGTATTTGGTTATACGCCGTTTGTTGAGGTGTCATCCGTGGGGAGGTTCCGGTTATGATCCAGTTCCTTAAACGATGAAATATTTCGATATTCATACTCATACCCCTTCCAATAATGGTATCTGTTCATTTTTTAGGAAGGATTCGGTTCTTCCAACAGCACAAGGATATTATGCATTTGGCATCCATCCTTGGTTTCTGGAAGATGTGGAGGAGCAGTTCCTATGGTTGGCGAAAGCCGTTCATCATCCTCGTGTACTAGCACTGGGAGAATGTGGATTGGACAAGTTATCGAAGTTCCCTCTAGAATTACAAATAGAGGTTTTTAGAAAATGTGCTGAGCTTTCAGAAAAGATGTCCTTGCCTTTAATCATTCACAATGTGCGGTGTACAGATCATCTGATCGAAATTAAGCGGGACTTAAAACCGAGTGTTCCTTGGATTATTCATGGGTTTCGGGGAAAATTAGCTTTGGCGAACGAGTGCTTGCGACATGGCTTTTATCTCTCTTTTGGAGAGAAGTTTCAAGAAGATACTTTACGTAACGTACCAATAGAAAGACTTCTATTGGAAACGGATGAAAGCCTTTTGGAGATAGATGATATTTACCGGCATGTAGCAGAAACTAGAGGAGTATCTTTAGATGAACTCACTGAAGCCCTAGAGATAAACGTCCGGAAACTCTTTTTTAAGTGATTAGAGTTGCTTGTTCTGATAAAGTATCGTAATTTTGCAGCCATAAAAGGATAAATAAACATTAAAACATACATACAGATGAATTTTGTAGAAGAATTGACATGGCGTGGCATGGTACACACCATCATGCCTGGAACAGAAGAATTGTTGGCTAAGGAGCAAGTAACTGCTTATTTGGGAATTGACCCAACAGCTGATTCTTTGCATATTGGTCACCTTTGTGGGGTAATGATGTTGCGTCATTTCCAACGTTGTGGCCACAAGCCATTGGCTTTGGTAGGAGGTGCAACCGGTATGATTGGCGACCCATCAGGTAAATCGGCTGAACGTAACTTGTTGAATGAAGAAACTTTGCGTCACAACGTATCTTGCATTCAGAAGCAATTGGCCAAGTTCCTCGATTTTGATAGCGATGCACCGAATAAGGCTGAATTGGTAAACAACTATGATTGGATGAAGGATTATACTTTCCTTGATTTTGCACGCGAAATTGGTAAGCACATCACCGTAAACTATATGATGGCAAAGGACAGCGTACAGAAGCGTTTGAATGGTGAAGCACGCGATGGTTTGTCGTTTACTGAATTTACATACCAATTGCTTCAGGGCTATGACTTCCTTTATTTGTGGGAAAACAAGAATTGTAAATTGCAATTGGGTGGCTCCGACCAATGGGGTAACATCACGACCGGTACCGAATTGATTCGCCGTACCAAGGGTGGCGAAGCATTTGCTTTGACTTGTCCATTGATTACCAAGGCCGATGGTGGCAAGTTTGGTAAGACCGAATCGGGTAACATTTGGTTGGATCCTCGCTACACCTCTCCTTACAAGTTCTATCAGTTCTGGTTGAACGTGAGCGATGAAGATGCAGCCAAGTACATCAAGATCTTTACTTCCCTCAGCAAGGAAGAAATCGAAGGTTTGATTGCTGAACACACCGAAGCTCCACATCTCCGTGTATTGCAGAAGCGTTTGGCCAAGGAAGTAACTTGCATGGTACATTCGGAAGAAGACTACAACGCAGCTGTAGAAGCATCAGGCATTCTTTTCGGCAATGCAACTAGCGAAGCTTTGAAGAAGCTCGACGAACAGACTTTGCTCGCCGTATTCGAAGGTGTTCCTCAGTTCG
>JAFQNW010000092.1 GCA_017420875.1 Bacteroidaceae bacterium | reverse complement strand
GAAGCGATAACTCCTTTAACTTCTTTATCTTCCTCAAAATGATAGCTCGATGAAGTTCCGCAAAATCCGTTCGCCCACCTTGCCGCTCTTTTCCGGATGGAACTGCGTGGCGTAGAAGTTGTCCTTGTGCAAGGCCGAGCTGTAGGGGAGGATGTAATCCGTAGTTGCCGCGGTAAATTCGTTCAACGGTACATAGAAGCTATGCACGAAATAGACGAACTCTTCCTTGTCGAATCCCTTGAACAGGTCGCTTCGGGTGTCGGTCAACGTATTCCATCCCATGTGAGGCACTTTGTCTTCGTGACGTATCGGTTGGAACTTCTTCACATCGATGTCGAAGATACCCAAGCAATCCGCATCTCCCTCTTCCGAGTGTCGGCACATCAGTTGCATGCCCAGGCAAATGCCCAATACGGGTTGTTTCAATTCCTTTATTAATAGGTCCAATTTCTGTTCACGAAGGAAGTTCATGGTCGTTTCCGCTTCGCCCACTCCAGGAAAGATGACCTTGTCGGCCTTCATCAGTGTTTCCTTGTCGGAAGTGATGATGGCTTCCACGCCCAAGCGTTTCAAGGCATAATCCACCGAATAGATATTGCCGGCATTATATTTTACAATTGCTAGATTCATTTCTGTTTTAATTGAGTTTGCAAAAATAACGAAATATTGCACATATGGGAATCTTTCTTACAAGAAGTTTCAGGAAAAGTGAGAAATAGTGACAATGATTCGTCTGCTCATCCTCCCAAAAAGGGGCATTGCTCGAAGATGAATAAAGAATACTTGAACTTTTTTAGGGAAAAAACTTGTGGATAAAAAAAAATATCGTATCTTTGCATCCGAATTCAGAAATGGACTCAATTGGTGTGGTAGTTCAGCTGGTTAGAATACCTGCCTGTCACGCAGGGGGTCGCGGGTTCGAGTCCCGTCCATACCGCCAATTTTATTGAAAAGAACTTTCGAAAGAAAGACGTTAAGGTTTGATTCGCTAGCTCAGCAGGTAGAGCACAACACTTTTAATGTTGGGGTCTTGGGTTCGAGCCCCAAGCGGATCACCAAAAGAGAAGGACTTCGAGTGAAGTCCTTTTTTTGTTAATGAATCTCTGCTATGATTTCCAGATGTTACCTCGAAATAACCAATATCTGTAATCTAGATTGTGTGTTTTGTCCTAAAACGGACAGATTAAAGCGCAGATTGACAGATGAAGAATTCGATTTGCTGACAGATAAGCTTCGTGGGCAAATACAATTCCTCTATTTCCATTTGATGGGGGAACCTTTTCTACATCCTTCGTTGCCGAAATTCATCCAGATAGCCCGCGAGAAAGGTTTTGTGCCTGTGCTCACAACTAACGGGACACGCTTGTCGGATGCCCGAGAGGTAATAGAGGCTTTGCCACATAAAATTCAAATATCGCTGCATTCCCATGAAGGGAATGCCAAGGAACACCCCGAACAATACATCAACGATGTCATGGCTTTTGCTAAAGAAGCTGCATCCAAAGGCATTATCATTGTTTTGCGTCTTTGGAATCAAGGCGGATATGATCGGGCCAATGAATATCTGCTAGATTTGATGGCTCAAGCCCAGCCTCGTCCTTGGGTACCTCGATACGACGGATGGAAACTGGCTCCCAATCTATATATTGAATTCGATCGGATGTTTGAATGGCCGGACTCCAACCACGCTGAGTATGCTGATGAAAATGTGTTTTGCTATGCTTTACGAAATCAAATGGGGGTATTGGTAGATGGAAGCGTGGTTCCTTGTTGTCTTGACCATGCAGGAGAACTGGTGTTAGGCAATCTGTTCGAACAATCTGTTGACGATATATTGTCTTCTCCACGAGCAAAGGCCATTTACGACGGGTTTACCCGACATGCTGCAGTAGAGCAACTTTGCCGGCGATGTGGCTATGCGGTCGTGACCAAGAAGTATCGAAATTGAAAGGAATTGTTTGAATGAAAAAAGAAAAGGATAGGAGCTGAAAAAGTGAAGTTAATCTATGCTTTTTTTGCTTTCTTTTTTTGCAGAGGAAACAAGAAATATTAATTTTGTATCTCGTATGAAAATAGGTTTTGACAACGAGAAATATCTCAAGATACAATCCGAACGAATTAAGGAGCGTATAGCTCAGTTCGGTGATAAACTCTACCTTGAATTTGGTGGAAAGTTGTTTGATGACAATCATGCTAGCAGAGTATTGCCAGGTTTTCAGCCGGACAGTAAGTTGCAGATGCTTATGCAACTGAGTGATTGGTCGGAAATATTGTTTGTAATCAGTGCCCTTGATATTGAAAAAAACAAGATGAGAGGGGACTTGGGGATTACCTACGATGAGGATGTATTGCGATTGCGTACAGAATTTGAAAATGTTGGCTTGTATGTGAGCAGTGTCGTTATTACGCACTATAACGGACAATCAAGTGCTGATGCTTATAGAGCACGTTTGGAACGTTTGGGTATCAAGGTGTACTATCATTATACCATCGAAGGTTATCCAAACAATGTTGCTTTGATTGATTCAGATGAAGGTTTCGGTAAGAATGACTATGTAGAGACAACACGTCCGTTGGTCATTGTAACAGCTCCGGGTCCTGGTAGTGGTAAGATGGCTGTGTGTCTTAGCCAGCTTTATCATGAAAATAAAAGAGGTGTGAAGGCTGGATATGCAAAATTTGAAACATTCCCTGTTTGGAGCCTGCCTTTGAAACACCCATTGAATATGGCCTATGAGGCAGCAACAGCCGATCTTAATGATGTGAATATGATTGACCCATTCCATTTGGAAGCTTATGGAAAAATTGCAGTCAATTATAATAGAGACATCGAAATCTTTCCGGTATTGAATGCTCTCTTTGAAGGTATTTATGGCGAAAGTCCTTATAAATCGCCTACCGATATGGGAGTGAATATGATAGGCTTCTGTATGAGTGATGAAGATGTTTGTTGCAATGCGGCTAGAGATGAAATCATCAGAAGATATTATTATGCTTTGTGTAATCTTGCTGAAAAAGGTAATAATGAAAACGAAGTAAACAAGATTGCACTTATCTTGAAGCAGGCAAAACTAACTACTGAATATCGTAGAACAACGGTTGCAGCTCACGAAAGAAAGGAATTGTCGGGAGTGGCTGCTGCAGCTATCGAACTTCAGGACGGTACAATTATCACATCGCGTTCAAGTGCTCTTTTGGGACCAAGTGCCGCTTTGATTTTGAATGCTATCAAGCATTTGGCTGGCATCCCTCATCCGCTAAAACTGATTCCAGAAGAATTAATTGCACCGATACAGAAAACCAAAGTAGAGTATCTACATGGCCGGAATCCACGTTTGCATACCGATGAGGTGCTTGTTGCTCTTTCGTTATTGAGTAATCATGACGAAAATTGCCGCAAGGCTCTTGACCAATTGCCGAAGTTGGCAGGTTGTCAGGTGCATTCTACAGTCATGTTAAGCGAAGTCGATCAGAAGATATTCAAGAAATTAGGGGTAGGTTTGACATGCGATCCTGTTAAGAAGATATAATGTCAACATTAGGATATAGAAACGGGATGCACATCAATGCATCCCGTTTTCTTATTCTAGAGACCGATGTGTGATTGAAAGCAGATAGGTGTTGACTAGTATAATCGGGGGATTGTTTTGTCTTTTAATAGATTAGTGGGAAAGACCTTATTCTGAATGTTCGTATTTTTTTTGCGATTTTCTTTGTTTAAATGCTTGTTTTATACTCTTTTTTCGTATATTAGCCGCCGAAATGTGAAGTAATCTGTAATCATGTAGGATTACATCCATTATTTCAATCCTAAATAAGACAAATTTGATACGATTTATAAATCTAAAAACCTAAAACATTATGAACGAATTAATTGCAAAAATCAAGGGACTCAATGAAGCATTGTTGATTGATGCTACAGCTCAGGCTGAAAAGGGTAACAAGGCTGCTGGTACTCGTGCACGTAAGGCATCTTTGGAATTGGAAAAAGTTTTGAAAGAATTTAGAAAAGTTTCTTTGGAAGAATCTAAGAAATAATTTTGGATATTTTCAGAATGATTTAGGAGCCGTCCTGTTTAAAAGGATGGCTTTTCTTTTTTATTAACCAGTTTTGTTTCATTAGGTAATAGAAAATTCCTACATTTGTTTGAAGTCATTTTATTGTGAAGATTTATCCATGAAAAGAAGGTTCCTGTTTGTATTAGGATTAATGTGTTTGGCTGTATCTGTTCTTTTTTTCTCGTGTGGAGAAGTACGGACAGATAATTCGTTTGTGCAGGCAGATTCATTGAACCAGTTGGCCTATGAAATCAGATATAAGAATCTGGTCTTGTCGGAGGAAGCAGCTAACAAAGCTCTACAAATAGGAGAGAAATATCTTTCCATGAAAGCAGCTGCTTTAAATAATTTGGCTTTTTGTGCATTTATGAGGATGGATTTTGAGCAAGCTGATAGTTTGCTGAAAGAGGTCTATCGGGAAAATGCAAATGAATTGGAATGTTTGGTGGCCGATGTAGGCATGATGAAAGTTTGTCAACGTACGGCTATGAATAAAGAGTTTTATGATTATCGGAATAGTGCATTGCGTCGCATGAAGCGGATTAGCGAAGACGAAACCGCATTGGGTGATGCGAAGATTCTTCGACGCTTTAATTATGTATGCTCAGAGTTTTCTATCACTTCTGCTATCTATTATTATTATCTGCAGCAAGAACCCCAGTCGTTAGCGGCTATTCAAGAAATTGATGAGGATAACGAATTGGCTGAAGATACAGCACAACTCCTATATTATTATTATATGAAAGGCTCTGGGGGATTGTATGAGGCTAATACTCCGGAAGAGGTTGTTGTTGGAGAATTTGATTATCTGATAGATTGTTTATCAATCAGTCATGAAAAGAAATATGTTTACTTCGAAGCCAATGCTTTACAAGCAATGGCCGAACTTTTGAAGTCTAGAAAGAATTATGATTTGTTGTTGGAAAGACGCCCTGGAATGATGCGTGCAATCAATAACACAGACATGCCATGGGAAAGATATATCTTGTCGTTGGCTGAAAATGCTTTGAGTCTTTTTAAACAATATGGGGATTGGTATCAGATATCAGGAACTTACCGGACACTGGCTTCCTGTTATAATGAATTGAGGCAGCATACAGATGCCTTACTTCAATTAGAGGAAGCACTTTCCTACGTCAATCTTCATCACGAAAAATTCTATCATTGCCATGACACGCTTGATCGACTGAAACCTTATGTTCCCATGGCTACAGAATCTATTGAGTTGAGATGGATTAATGCAGAAGGTATCAAGACTGTGCCGGAATGGATTGCCCGTTTTCGTGAACAATTGAGTGTGACGTATGCGGCTTTAGGCATGAAACCTCAGTCGGATTATAATCGTAATATATATCTAGATATTTTGGATTATACCCGTCAGGACAAGGAACTTGAAAGTCGCTTTGTTTCGCTAGAAAAAGAATCGAGAATGTTGAACGTGATGCTGACTCTGGTGGTAGGGGGGGTGGTTGCAACGATTTTATTGATTGCTTTTTTTAGTAAATATTGGCGTATCCGCTACATTTCATATGTCGACAAATTGAGACAAACGATTGAAATTTGTAAGTCAATTACCACTTCCATTCCCGCGAATGCCGAAAATGTAGAGGATGTGATTGAGTCTGTTATGCAGACTTCGAAAGAAAAAATAATACGTTTGTTGGGAGTGTCTGACATGGATATCCATTTATTTGATCAAGAAAAGTCGATACAAGACGAAGGAATGGTATCGCTTTTATTGAAGAACTCTGCCGGTCATCCTATGGGCGTTTGGTTGATAAAGACCGATACGAAACTGAGAAAAGATGATAAAGCATTGATGCAGATTATAGAACCTTATCTGTCGTGGACATTGGAGAATGGCTTGAATTTGGTATCTTTGGGAGATGAACGACGATATCTGGAAAAGGAACAATATGTATACGAGCAACATCTAGAAGAGAATAAACGACAGAATCTGATAAAAAAGGCTTGTCTTTTCCTGATAACCAGCATAACACCTTATATTGATAGGGTTGTTAATGAGGTACATAAACTTACTGCATTTAATTATTTGGCTGATAAGGAGGTTAAGGAAAGTAAATATAAGTATATTGACGAACTTGTTACCTGTATCAGTGAATATAATGATATATTGGCTCTATGGATAAAGATGCGTCAAGGTTCACTCAAACTAAATATAGAGAATTTTGAACTGAATGCTTTATTTGAAGTGATAAAGAAAAGCCGTAGGAATTTTGATCTAAAGATGCAGACGTTTTTAGTGAAACCCACTGACGTTTTGGTTAAGGCCGATAAAGCCTTGACGCTTTTTATGATCAACACCTTAACGGAGAATGCAAGAAAATATACTCAACGAGGTGGTGAGATACAAGTATATGCTCACGAGGAAAAAGATTATGTAGAGATTTCTGTTTGCGATAATGGTCCTGGACTTTCATCGGAAGATGTCAAATGTATTTTAGAGGAAAAGGTCTATGATTCGGGAATGATTGGGGTACAAACAGCTCTTGATGCCAATGAACTTCAGAAGAATAAAGGAAGTGGTTTTGGATTGATGAACTGTAAAGGGATTATTGAAAAGTATAGAAAGACGAATGAATTGTTCAAAGTCTGTTGTTTTCAAATTGAAAGTAATCCAGGATCAGGAAGTCGGTTCTATTTTCGCTTGCCGAAAGGAGCACGTAGAGGATTGGGATTGCTCATATTCTTTATGTTGTCTTCCCTTTATAGTTGTGAGCAAAGAAACATGGTTTACCCTGATGAGGCAGTTTATTCGAGAACCGATTCCATAACGAACGATTCATTGTTGAATGAAGCAAATCATTTTGCCAATCGAGTATATGAGTCTAATCTGGAGGGGCGATATTCCGAAGCATTGTTCTATGCAGATAGTGCCCTGACTTGTTTGAATAATCATTATTTAAAGTATTCGTCAACGGTTGCTCCTATGCTCTCGTTGATTGGTGAGGGGGCTTCAGCCGAATTGGAATGGTTTGCTTCTCGATTTGAAACGGATTATTATGCTTTGCTTGATGTGCGGAATGAATCGGCTGTAGCTTATCTAGCGTTAGGTGAATTGGATGGATATCGATATAATAATCAAGCCTATACGGCGTTGTATAAGCAAATAAGTAGAGATTCATCTCTTGAAGAATATTGTATACGTATGCAACAATCGGCAGGAAATAAGACCGTTGCCATTATATTGTGTATTGCATTGTTATTGGCCATATTAATTGGCTACTACCTGTTTTATTTGAGGCATCGATTGATGTATCGTTATGGCTTGGAGCAAGTTTTGGAAATAAATCGTCATGTATTGGATTTTCCGATAGCTCATCAAAAAGAAATACCTGCCTTTATTTCTTCGTTGGTAACGGAGTTATTCAAGGATGTAAATGAGTTGATTTCCATGGATGTAATGGGAATGGCAGTCTTTAATGACGAGTCCCATGATTTATATTATGCATTCTCTACATCGTTTGTAGAGGAAGAGGAACTGAAGGAAGACATGAAAAAATGCTTTACAACCCAACTACTATTATGGGAAGATGGTCGTAAGGCTAAATGTTTACCGCTTTGTGTAGAAATTAGTGGAGAAAAACGGTGTGTTGGTGTCTTGGCATTGCAATGTGCTTTTCAACGGGGGCATGAAGATGATCGTTTAATGTTGGAACTGATTGCCGGTTATATTGCCATTGTGGTGTATAATGTAGTAGAAATTGTTGCTCAGAAATACCTTGATATTGAGATTGCTCAAGATGAGAATAGGCGTATACAACGTGAGGATAATCAACTTCATGTGCAGAATATGGTACTCGATAACTGCTTCTCTACCATTAAGCATGAAACGATTTATTACCCACATAGAATCAAGCAAATTATTGAAAAGTTATACTCGGGGATGTCGGAGGATGAAGAACGAAAACAGGTGGAGACAATTGCAGAACTCATCGGTTATTATAAAGATATATTTACGATACTTAGTTCATGTGCGGCTCGTCAACTCGATGAAATTACTTTCCGAAGAGCTCCAATATGTTCCTCTGATTTGATAGATGCGGTTAGCAAATATTTTAAGAGAATGTCAAAAAAACGAGTGGATGGTTTGCACCTAAAAATCAATACTGATACGTTATGGATGATTGGTGACTTTATACAGCTGAAGTTCTTATTGGAAAATCTGATCGATGAGGCCTTGACGTATATTGAAGGAGGATGCTTGGAACTAAATATATATAAGGAGGGACCGTTTGTTCGTTTTGATTTTATAGATCGGAGACGTTGCTATTCGCAGGAAGAACTGAATCAACTTTTTTATCCGAACTTATCACGCATGCAACGTCAAGGCGAGGAAGGGCTTAGAGGGTTGGAATATTTGGTTTGCAAGCAGATTATTCGTGAACACGATGAGTTTACTGGTGTACGTGGATGTCGTATGAATGCTTGTCAGGCTGTTGATGGTGGCTTTATGGTTTGGTTTACCATTCCCGCAAAATAAATATTAATGAAGAAAAAAATATGGATACAAAGAAATTCAAAGTAATTATTGTTGAAGATGTCAAGTTGGAACTGAAAGGTACTCAAGAGATCTTTCGTCATGAAATACCCAATGCTGAGGTGATTGGTGTAGCTATGACAGAAGCTGAATTCTGGCCTTTGTTGGAGAGCCAAACTCCCGATTTGGTATTGTTGGATTTAGGGTTAGGAGGTTCTACTACCATCGGAGTGGATATCTGTAAATCTTTGCGTGCAGATTATCCACAGATCAAAGTGCTGATATTTACAGGCGAAGTCTTGAATGAGAAACTTTGGGTAGATGCATTGAATGCTGGGGCAGATGGTATTATCTTGAAGACAGGCGAGCTGTTGACTGCTACCGATGTGCAGGCTGTAATGGATGGAAAGAAACTGGTCTTCAATTATCCGATATTGGAGAAGATTGTAAACCGTTTTAAAGATGCCGTAGTACAAGATATGCGTCGCCAGGAAGCTATAATAACATACGATATCGATGAATATGATGAACGTTTGTTGAGGCACCTTGCTTTAGGTTATACTAAAGACATGATTACGAATCTGAAAGGAATGCCTTTTGGGGTAAAGTCTTTGGAGAAAAGACAAAATGAATTGATTGCCCGTCTGTTTGCTTCCGATGAACGGATAGGGGTGAATGCATGCCGGTTGGTGACTCGTGCTCTTGAATTGCGTATCATTGATATTGATCACTTGGAAGCGGATGAGGAATAAATGGTATATAACAGATTGGAGTGTTACTTTCTTTATCTTAACGGTAGGAGCAGTCTTGTTTTCATGGATTGGAAATATCTATGGCTTGGAAGGCGTGCAAAGCCTGCTGAGTGCAGAAGGAATTAGATGGGCGTTGAATCATGTGATAAAGGATTATGTCGAGACTCCTGCACTAGGAATTTTTATGGTCTTTTTTATGGGCTTGGGGATTGGCGTGCGTGCCGGATTGTATGAAGCGTTGAATCGTTATTGCCGTAAAGAAAGTCATTTGTCGCGTAAAGAGCGACGGGCATTATTGTTTGCATTGATGATAATGGGGGGATATTTGACATTGGTGTTGATTACTTTGATGCTCCCCTGGAATTTTCTGCAAAGCATTACTGGTTCATGGATAAATTCTCCTTTGGCTAAAGGTGGAATTTATATTTTATCCATTGGATTTGGATTGTCTGGAATGGCTTATGGATATGTATCTGATGTGTTCCGTAATGTATCTGATGTGGTAGAAAGCATGTCCTGCCTGATATCCAAGTTTGCTTGTTATTTGGTGGCTTTATTCTTTGTCGTTCAGTTTTTCTCGGTATGCAGATATACCCGCTTGGATGTATGGATTGGATTGTCTGATGTTGTCGTGAGTTTCCTTTTTTATGCTTGTTGCTTTTTGCCTGTATGTATGTTGGTTTATACTAGTTTCTGGAAGAGTAATCATTCTAAAGATTAGTTTGTGAATTTATCTGTTTATCTGTATTTTTGCTATACTTATTTACTTTATTAAGATATTAACCTTAAAATAATAATCTAATGAAATTGAACTTAAAATGTGGCACAATCATCGTTATGGCATTGATGGCCACTTTCTTCGTTAGTTGTGGAGTAAGCCCAACTTCCGAAACGGTAAAGCGTATTGAGGCTTTGGACGCATCGGCTTGGAATGTGTCAAAGTGGATTTCAGTAGCTGATGCACCTGTAGTTACAGGGCGAATCAATGACCATGAAAATGGTAGGGCAGCCGATGGAGCCAATTGGTTTGTGTCAACGGTTAAGAATAGTCAGAATGTAAAGTCTGCTAAATGGATGACTGCCGGCTTAGGTGTCTATGAACTTTATGTAAACGGTCAATCTATTGGTGACGAGTTCTTAAAACCAGGTTTTACCCATTATGCTAAGACTAAACGCTCATTTACCTATGACATAACAGGCATTCTGCAAACTCAGTCGGGTGCTGAGAATGTTCTTTCAGTACAAGTTACTCCGGGTTGGTGGGGTGATAAGATTATCACTCCTTCCGGCAATGAAGGAATGCATGGTAAAAAATGTGCTTTCCGGGGTGTGCTGGAATTGACTTATGCTGATGGAACCAAACAACTATATGGTACTGATTTGGAGAACTGGAAAGCAGGAATTGCCGGTCCGGTGAAGCATGCTGCTATTTTTGATGGAGAAATTTATGATGCCCGTGAACCTATGGGGTATGAATGTGTGACATCGTTCTCAACTCCAGAAGAAAATAAAGAGTTTGCGGGAGAGATACTTCCATCGAATGGTGCTGAAATTTATTTGCGAAATGATCTTACTCTTGCACCTATTAAGGCCTATGTATGGGAAGGCGTGGAAAATGCAAAGGAAGATGAATATGGTAAAGTAATAGTCAAGAAAGAATTCGCTCAAGGCGAAGAAATGGTTGTACGTCCGGGTGAAACGTTGGTGGTCGACTTTGGCCAGAATTGTGCCGGTGTTCCTTCTTTCTTGTTTAAGGCTGCTGAAGGCACGGTTTTGACATGTCTCCCTTCAGAGTTGCTTAACGATGGAAATGGTGCCAAGAGTCGTGGTATGGATGGGCCGGAAGGAAGTTGCCATCGTGATAACCTTCGCGTGCTTGAAACAAGTATCCGCTTGGACTACACTTTTGCAGGAACAAACGACTATGTAGCCTACCATCCTCGTTGTACATTCTTTGGCTATCGTCTGGTTTCCATTACTGCAACCGATGAAGTTCGTATTAAGTCTTTACAATCCATACCTGTTACTTCGATAGCACAAAATTTGGAGATTGGTAAGATTTCTACAGGCAATGAATTGGTCAATAAGTTGATTTCGAATACATATTGGGGACAATTGTCCAATTATCTTTCGGTTCCTACCGATTGCCCGCAACGTAATGAACGTCTGGGTTGGACAGCAGATACACAGGTGTTCACAGAAACAGGAAGTTTCTTTGCTAATACCAGTCATTTCTTCCATAAATGGATGCGAGATATGCGTGATAGCCAAGGCGAATTGGGTGGTTTCCCAGGTGTGGCTCCGTATGCCCAATATGGTAACGAAAAGATGCGATTAGGTTGGGCTGATGCCGGTATCATCGTTCCTTGGACTGTTTGGAAACAATTTGGCGATAAGCAGATTATTGATGAAAACTGGGAGTCTATGAACAAGTTCATGAACCATATCTATGAAACTAAGTACAACCATGAATCGATGATTGCCGAAAACGGAAACTATCAATGGGCCGACTGGTTAAGCTATGAACCGTTGGAAAGTTGTAGTGGTCGTGCATTTGCCAATGGAAAGCCGCTTCCCGAAGCGGTAAGCTATTGGAATTACCTGAGTGCTTCTTATTGGGCTATCGATGCATCAATGATGCGTGATATGGCTTTGGCAACCGGACGTGATGCTGCTAGCTACCAACAGATAGCCGATGAAGCGAAAGCCTATATTCAGAAGAATTTCATGAATAGTGATGGAACTTTCAAGACAGCTATTTTGAATACGATGCAGACTCCGGCGTTATTCGCGTTGAAAAACCAATTGGTAGAAGGCGAGGCCAAAGCTCAGATGATTGCTCGTCTTCGTGAAAATTTTGCTCAGCACGATAATTGTCTTCAGACTGGTTTCTTGGGTACTTCTATCCTGATGGCTACTCTTACAGAGAATGGCATGGAAGACATTGCTTACGAACTTCTTTTCCAACGTAAGAATCCTAGCTGGTTGTATTCGGTAGATAATGGAGCAACCACTATTTGGGAACGTTGGAACAGCTATATGGTAGACAAGGGCATGGGGCCTCAAGGCATGAATAGCTTCAATCATTATGCATATGGCTGTGTGTGCGAATGGATTTGGGAAACAGCTGCCGGTATTGCATCCGATCCAGCTAAACCTGGTTTCAAGCATATCATCATGAAGCCTGTTCCAGACAAACGTTTGGGGTATCTTACAGCCGAATACCAGTCAGCTTCCGGTTTAATCAAGAGTGCTTGGAAATATGAGGGCGACCAATGGATATGGGATTTCACCATTCCAGAAGGTGCTACAGCATCTGTGACTCTTCCAGGTGAAACTGAAGCAAAGGTGTATGAAAGTGGAACTTATCAGATTGTGAAATAATCGTTTTTTGTACTTTTTATGAATACTAGCCTTTCCTTAAATGATTTTCGGGAAAGGCTAGTTTTTTGAGGGATTTTTAAATTGGAATATCTGCACTGCCTTGTTGTTCTTTTAAAGATGCCAAGTTATTCGAGATAAAACGCCTTGGCATTTTCATTCAAACGCCAAGGCGTTTTGTCTTAAACGTGAAGACGTTTTTTAAAATGCCTTCACGGATGTGTTAATACTTCCTCCCGGATTTTTCTCTTGCTATAATAATAAGGTATATAGGTGTGCTTGTCTTCTTGTATACGGTACAAGAAAATGTGTTTTAGGACACAATTGTAAATCAGCGTTTTAAGGATAAGATTTAAAATTTCTTCGATTTTTCTTTTAAAATGTTTTGGTGTTTCGGGAAAAAGGTCTACCT